>JAVEXI010000020.1:0-31211 GCA_034004165.1 Gudongella sp.
TTTCAGGCATTTCTTCCATTAAATCATCAGAGTATCTCTGTGCAAGACAGCCTGCAAGAATTAATTGTTCGCACTGCCCTGACTCTTTATATTGCGCCATAGACAATATAGTATCTATGGATTCTTCTTTTGCAGCTTCAATAAATCCACAAGTGTTGACAATTATTATATTAGCTTCTGAAGGTTCGTTAACGTATTGAAATCTATCTTTATTAAGGACACCCTCCATCAGTTCAGAATCTACTTCATTTTTGGAACAGCCCAGTGTAACAATGCTGACTTTTCTTTTATTCATCTGACATCTCCCATTCTTCTAGCTCGGTTTCCGTAATTAATACTTTTCTGGGCTTACTACCCTCGTATCCTCCTACTATTCCTCTGTCTTCCATATCATCAATCAGCCTTGCAGCTCTCGCATATCCTATCTTAAGTCTTCTTTGCAATAACGAAATTGATGCAACTCCCTCAGATACCACAAGATTAATTGCTTCAGGAAGTAATTCATCAGCTTCGTCCATAGAAACCTTTTTAGAGTTCTGGACAGCTTCAATTATTTCTTCGTCGTACTGCGTTTGATTTAGTTCCGATAAATATGCTACAACTTTTTCAACATCACGATTGGAAATAAAAGATCCCTGCAACCTCACCGGTTTTGAATAGCTTGAAGGATAAAACAGCATATCTCCCTGACCTAAAAGTTTCTCCGCTCCCGACATATCAAGAATAGTTCGAGAGTCAACTTGTGATGACACAGCAAAACTAATTCTTGAAGGTATGTTTGCCTTTATTGTTCCCGTGATGACGTCAACAGATGGCCTTTGTGTAGCTACGATGAGATGCATCCCTGCAGCTCTAGCCATTTGAGCAAGCCTAGTAATGTAGTCCTCTATTTCCTGGGCAGCTACCATCATTAAATCAGCAAGCTCATCAATAATTATAACAATTTTAGGTAGTTTCTCGCCATCACTAGCGTGAGCTTCATTATATGACTGTATATCTCTTACATTGCTTTTTGCAAATAGTTTGTATCTTCTCTCCATTTCACCCACAGCCCAACTTAGGGCAAATGCAGATTTTTTCGCATCAGTAACCACAGGAATAAGGAGATGTGGAATACCATTATAAACGCTAAGTTCTACAACCTTTGGGTCAATTAGCAAAAGCTTAAGATCTTCAGGCGAACTCTTGTATAATAAGCCCATAATTATAGTATTTATACAGACACTTTTACCAGAGCCAGTAGCACCTGCTATTAAAAGGTGCGGCATTTTGTCTATGGTTGAAATTACAACATTACCAGTTATATCTTTCCCAAGAACCAAGGGAATATCAGAGTTTGTATCTGCAAATATTCTAGATTGAACTAGCTCCTTAAATACCACTACATCTTTCACTTTATTGGGCACTTCTATTCCAACAGCGGCTTTTCCTGGTATAGGGGCTTCTATCCTGATATCGGACGAAGCTAAACTCAGCGAAATATTATCAGACAAGGATACTATTCTACTTAGTTTAATCCCTGGAGCTGGTGACAGTTCATAACAGGTAATAGCGGGGCCGACGTTCACATGAGAAACTGTCGCCTCTATACCGAAGTTTCGCATTGTCTCTTCAATAATCCTGGCATTTCCGAGTACATCTTTCTTATTGCTCCCGTCAGCTTTTGCCTGTGGTGCATTTAGAAGGTTCAATGGTGGAGTCTTATAGTAAATCTTCACGGATTCTTCCATCTTATTTTTGATTTCAGAATCAATATTTACTGTCTCTTTAGCCATTTGCTCCTTTGAGATTTTCTGGATAGGTTCCTTCTTTTGTTTTTCAGTCGTTTCTTGGACAAAGTTATCCTTTGTGTAATCGCTAATTTTAATAGGCTCTTCAGACTCATCTAACTGCATTAATGGCCTTCTTGGCTTTGGTACTACTTTTTCGGTAGTATTATTTTGTCTTCTCTCAATAGGCATCGGAATTTCTCTTGCCTTCTTAAAAGCTTCTTTTACAGTAAGATTGGAAATTATCAAAAGGCAGATAGTAATAGAAAATGCCAATACAACATATGTACCAATGGAACCAAATAATTTATATAGGAAAAATCCAAAGAAGCTGCCTAATATCCCACCGCCTCTGTTTGCTTTTGCAAGCTCAAGTCCTGATTTAAGCCTATCCAGCAAAGATGTTGCGTCTATATTAATTCCATCCAAGACAATTAGAAAACTTAAAAATATAATCATGATAGCAACGAAAATTCTAAGTTGAATTCTTTCAAATCTTTCCATTAAAAGAATTACTCCGGATGCAATTATGAAGAAAGGAAAGAAATACCCACCAAATCCGAATAGAGAAAAAGTAGTTCCATTGATCAGTTCTCCTACAATACCCATCTTCTTGCTAAAAAGGCTGAACAACATAACGACACCAAAGCCAATGACAATAATCCCTATGATATCTGAACTGAGTTTGTCTGATGAGATTTTTCTTTGCTTTGTGTCTTTCTTTTTGTTTTCAGTTTTCTTTTTCATAAAATCACCTCAGAAGTTAAAAAAAGCTTAGAACAATAGTCACTGCTCCCAATATCCAAAGATAATAAGAAAAATATCTTAGCTTGTTCTTATTTAAAATCCTGATTAACATTTTTATAGCTAAAACACCTGTCACTGCTGATAGAAATACTCCAAGAATTAAAGGCCCGTTGACAAAAGCTCCTCCAGTTTTGGATACATCCCTCATCCCTAAGAGAAAAGCTCCAAATGTAGCTGGTAACGCTAAAAGAAATGAATACTCTGTAGCAACAGGTTTCTTTAATCCCATGAAAAGTCCTCCGACTATAGTCGATCCTGACCTTGAGATCCCTGGTATTATAGCAATGCCTTGAAATATTCCAATTAAGATTGAATCTTTCAATTTCATGTCTTTTATGCCTTTTCCTTCAGTCTTATGGTTTTCAGCAAACCACAGCAAAAATCCCGTTACAATAAAGGCAATTCCTATGGGAAGAATTGATGTGTACAGGGATTCAAAAAAATCTTTAAAAGTTAATCCTATAATTGCAGTTGGTACTGAACCAGTGATTATTAGAATTCCAAACCACTGATATTTTGTCAGTTTCTTTATTGGTTTTCTTTTTAAAAGCGAAATAATTAATTCAATGAACTCATAAATTATTCGCGCAATATCCTTAAAATACACTATAAAAATTGAAATCAGAGTGCCAAAATGCAACATCTCAGTGAAGAATAAATTGCCTTCTTTTATGTTGAATAAGTGCTGAAGCAGCGCAAGATGTCCTGAACTGCTGATTGGAAGGAATTCAGCTATCCCCTGGAAAATTCCCATTACGATTGCTTCAAACCAGCTCAAATTGATATCCCCCTAAGTATTTTATAAGTCAATTATATCATAAAGAAGCTTCACAAACGAACATTGAAATTACTTCGTATTACCCTCAAGCCCAGTATGTCCAAATCCGCTAGCACCTCTTTTAGTTTCTTCAAGATCATCAGAAAGTTGAAACTCAATTTTTTCATATCTTGTGAGTACCATCTGCGCTATTCTATCGCCATGACGAACTTCAAAGGGTTCATTTCCAAGATTAATTAAAATAACCTTAATTTCGCCTCTGTAATCACTGTCTATAGTACCAATTCCATTAGCTAGAGAAATTCCATGATTAATGGCAAGTCCACTTCTGCCACGTATTTGAGCTTCAAAACCATCGGGTATCTCCACAAATAAGCCAGTAGGTACCAAATACCTTTCTAAAGGCTTTAAAATAATAGTAGAATCAAGATTTGCCATAAGGTCTACGCCAGCAGCACCAGATGTCTTGTATTCAGGAAGTGCACATTTGCCTCTGTTTACAACTTTGACAATCATATCATCGGCCTCCTACATTAAAATTTCTTTCAAATCATTTTCAAATTTTTCTTTGTTCTTTACATTTCCTACATAAGATGTATTCAGATATCTTAAATCCATATATTTGTCTATGACTTTAATTACAGATTCTGTGTCAACAGCATTAATCTGTCTTATTATATCTTCTGCAGATTCAATCTCCATACCGTAAAGAACATATTTTCCCGATTCATACATCTTATTAAAAGAACTCTCAAGACTGAGAATGTAACTGCCCTTCAGGTATTCTCTAGATTTTCTAATTTCTTCTTTGTTAATGTAGTTCTTCTTAATATTATCAAGCTCTTTACGTATCAAAGCTGCTGTCTTTAATACTTGTTCATAATTTAGTCCAGTGTAAATTGACATCATACCTGCTCCATAATAAGACGTAAGTGATGATTCAATATTATAAGCAAGCCCTAAGTTTTCTCTGATTTCCTGGAAAAGCCGGGAGCTCATGTTGCCTCCAAGAATATTATTGACAACAGATAGCGAAAAGATATCATCTGAGTACGAAGAAGGTCCTGGAAACCCCATGCATAGGTTAAACTGTTCTATATCCCTGACAATCCCGGATACATTTGCAACAGGCTCATAATTATAACTAAAGTTATTTGCAATTGTTTTTGCCTTTGCTTTATAGTCTCCAAAATACTCGTTTAATAAATCAAAAGAGGATTGTTCGTCAATATTTCCTACCATTGAAATTACTATCTTATCTGGATTGTACATTTCATGGAAATAATCTAAGATCTGATTCTTATCAAGCGAAGATACTGAGAGTTCTGTGCCTAGAATCGGATTAGCCAGATTCATTTTGCCATACAGCATTTCAGTAAGATTTTCAAAGACCAGGTCTTCAGGGAAGTCCAGGTACATATTTATTTCTTCTATTATTACGCCCTTCTCCTTTGAAATCTCACTGACGTCAAACTTTGAATTCTTGAGCATATCAGATAAAACATCTACCGCAATAGGAACATGTTCTCCAAGAACTTTTGCATAATAGCAAGTAAGCTCTTTGCTGGTAAAAGCATTAAGCTGTCCTCCTATTTCGTCGATGGATTCAGCAATATCCCTTGCTGTACGCTTCTCAGTCCCTTTGAAAAGCATATGCTCAATAAAGTGTGATACACCGTTTACACTTTTCCCTTCATAAAATGAGCCGCTCTCAACAATAATTCCTATCGTCGCAGAATTGAGATAGGGTATATTTTGTATTATAGTTCTGATTCCATTATCCAGAATTCTTACAGTAGACATCTTATCCTCCGACTATTCTCTATGTTTATTTTAACAGCTATTACTTTCATTTTAAACAGAAATAACATGAACCAAATGGTCCATGTCCTCTTTCCGTTACTCTTCTGGCGTTTCTTTCGGTGGTTCGTCTTTAAGCAGAGCTTTTCTCGATAAGTTTATCCTGCCTTGGCTGTCGATTTCAATTACTTTTACAGTGATTTCGTCTCCAACTTTGACGACATCTTCAACCTTGTTAACTCTCTCCTTGGCCAGCTGGGATATGTGAACAAGACCTTCTTTTCCATTTAGAACTTCTACGAAAGCCCCAAAGTTCATTATCTTAGTGACTTTTCCAGTATAAATCTCACCAGCTTCTACTTCTTTAACGATGTCCATAATTAATTTAATGGCTTTTTCACTGCCTTCTCCATCATTAGAGACAATAGCAACTCTTCCGTCATCCTCAATATCTATTTTGACCCCAGTTTCATCGATAATTCTATTGATCACTTTTCCGCCAGGTCCAATTATATCGCGAATTTTATCTGGATTAATCTGCAATGTGTGTATTCTAGGTGCATATGGCGACAAATCAGATTTAGGAGCAGAAATAGTCTCTTCCATTTTATCTAAAATATGAAGTCTGGCTATTCTTGCTTTTTCAAGAGCTTCGGTCAGTACAGCTTCATCAATTCCAGATATTTTAATATCCATCTGGATAGCAGTAATTCCGCCTCTTGTACCAGCAACTTTAAAGTCCATGTCTCCAAGGTGGTCTTCCAAACCTTGTATGTCTGTCAAAATTGCTATTTTATCATCGTCTTTTATAAGTCCCATTGCTATACCAGCAACTGGAGCTTTAATTGGAACTCCTGCATCCATTAGAGCAAGTGTACTTCCGCATACACTAGCCTGTGAAGTTGAACCGTTTGAACTAAGAACCTCTGATACAAGTCTCAGCGTGTATGGGAATTCTGATTCAGGCGGTATAACCGGCTCAAGAGCCCTTTCAGCAAGAGCACCGTGCCCTATTTCCCTTCTACCAGGTCCTCTCATTGGTCTGGTCTCTCCTACAGAGTATGCAGGGAAATTATAATGGTGCATATATCTTTTGGATTCTTCTTCTCCAAGGCCATCAATAATTTGTACATCGCTAGAAGCGCCCAGAGTTGCTATTGTAAGAACCTGAGTTTGTCCTCTGTTGAAAAGCCCTGAACCATGCGTTCTTGGGAGGAGCCCTACTTCGGAGCTAATAGGTCTGATTTCATCAAGCATCCTATTGTCTGGCCTCTTGCCCTCATAGGTTATGAGCTTTCTTACAATTTCTTTTTCTACGTTTTCTAAAACTTCATGTATATCTTTCTCGTTTTCAGGGAACATTTCAAGAACTACAGAAGTCACTTCTTCTTCCACAGCAGAGACTTTGTCATCTCTTTCTGCTTTATTAACTGTGTTCAAAGCTTCTTTCATTCTATCCGTAGCAAGCTCTCTGACTTTCGCTTCTACCTCTTCGTTAGGCATAAAAAGCTTTAATTCGACTTTTTCTTTCCCGCATTCATCAACTATTCCGTTGATAAATCTACAAATATTTTTAATTTCTTCATGACCTGCAAGAATTGCTTTAAGCATAGTCTCTTCAGTTATAAACTGTGCACCAGCTTCTACCATCATGATAGCATCTTCAGTGCCTGATACGACTAGATGTAAATCAGATCTTTCTCTTTGCTCGCTGTTGGGATTAATAACAATTTCACCATCGACTAAACCAACTAGTACAGATCCTGTAGGTCCCTTAAACGGGATATCGGAAATTGATAGAGCAATGGAAGATCCTATCATAGCAACAATTTCAGGGCTGTTGTCCTGGTCTACAGACATTACCGTTGCTACAACTTGAACGTCATTTCTGAATCCATCCGGAAACAGTGGTCTTATTGGCCTATCGATTAGTCTAGATGACAGAATTGCTTTTTCACTCGGCCTTCCCTCTCTTTTTATAAACCCACCAGGGATTTTGCCAACAGCATATAGCTTTTCTTCATAATCACAGCTTAAAGGAAAAAAGTCGATACCTTCCCTTGGCTTTTTTGACTGCGTCGCCGATACGAGAGTGACGGTATCACCATATTGGACAAGACATGCTCCACTGGCCTGTTCTGCCAGTTTCCCGATGGTTACGGTCATTTCTCTTCCAGCGAGCGTATAATGGAATTTTTTCTCCATAAAATACCTCCTTTGTTTTCTATGTCAACATATAATGTGTCAATAAACTAATAGAGCGGGATAACCCGCTCTAATCAACCTCTTATACCAAGCTTCTCAATTAAAGAACGATATCTGACAATGTCCTTTTTCTGAAGATATCTCAGCAGGTTCCTTCTTTGACCTACCATTTTTAGAAGACCTCTCCTTGAGTGGTGGTCTTTTTTGTTAGCTTGTAGATGCTCATTCACAGAATTTATTCTGCTTGTAAGAAGAGCTATCTGCACTTCTGGAGAACCAGTGTCTCCTTCGTGAAGCTTGAATTCATCAATAATTTGATTTTTTTCCATTTTTTCTAGCATAATTGCACCTCCGTATAGTTTTATTCGCCTTTAACCGAGTCATCGCCGAGGAACGAACGACACAGTTAAGGTATCCATTAACACATGAATTATATCATAACTTATATCAATTGTAAATTAGATTTTGATCTGATATAAGCGATGTCTTCAGCCATTTTAGCCTTTAAATCTTCAAGATCGTCGAACTTCATTTCTGGCCTGATATACTCCATAAAGTATACTTCTATTTCCAAGCCATAGATGGATTGTTTAAAGTCTAGAATGTGAGTTTCTACCATTAAATCTTGTTCACTGAATGTCGGATTCACACCGACATTGGTCGCACTCGGGTAATATCTGTCATTTATCCTCGTAATAGTCCTATAAACACCTTTACGTGGAACGACGTATTTAGTTGCAATCCTCATATTCGCCGTGGGCACTCCAAGATCTTTTCCCATGCCCTTGCCATTAATGACCTCTCCTAATATGCCATAGGGCCTTCCTAGGAGTCTGTTAGCATCCTTAATATTTCCTTCAGACAAAAGCCTTCTTATAAGTGTGCTACTAACAATTTCACCTTTGTAATACACCGGTTCTACAACTTCAACCTTAAGGCCCGTCTGTTTTCCAATTTCCTTTAGTATTTCAGCATTACCTGATGCCTTGTGGCCAAATCTATAATCAACTCCTACTACGACTAATTTGCAGTTTAATTTTTCAATTAGGATTTTCTTTACAAAATCTTCTGGGGAAAGAGTCATAATTTTATCGTCAAATTTCATTGTGTAAAGAGTCTTTATTCCTAACTTTTCTAAAAATTCGTTTTTTTGAGAGTTTGTACTCAAAAGTCTCGGCCCATTTCCATACACAAAAGACTTTGTATGATTTTCAAATATTAGCATACTTGGCTGGTAATTTTCTCTTTTTGCAGCTTCCATCATTACTTCTATAAGCTTTTGATGACCCATATGCACTCCATCGAAATTTCCGAGAGCTATAGCAGTATCAAACCTTTCCTCTTTTGAGTTGTCTATACTAATAATTTTCATTGACTTCACTTAGCAAGCACCTTCTCCATCTTTAAAATTCTGCAGTTATCAACGCAGCGAATTGAGCCAATACCGACAAATCGCTTTCCAGCATATGCTCTTACTGGTTTATCGAGCTCATATAAATTATAATCATCATCAAGTCTGGTTGTAAGTCCATTTAGCATCTTATCATATCTATCTTCTCTAACAGATATAATGGGTAAATCTTTTAAAGCAGCTTCAATTGGCACAATTACATTATTTAACTCTTCTTTATTCATCTCTTTAAGGCTGTTAATTCCAACTGACTGAGACAAATCAAAAGACCCTGCTTTAGTTCTTAAGAGATATGTCATGTGTCCAAATGTACCCAAAGAAGTCCCAAGATCGTCACAGACAGTCCTTATATATGTTCCCTTCGAACATCCTGCTCTAAACATAAGATCTTTATTATTGCGAATTGAAAGCAATTCTAATTGATAAATCTCTACTTTGTGAGCTTTTCTATCTACATCTATGCCCTTTCTGGCCAATTCATAAAGTTTCTTACCACCAGTCTTTTTGGCAGAAAACATAGGGGGTATCTGAATTATCTGCCCCCTGAACTCTCCTAAAGCCTTTAAAATATCATTATCAGTGACAATTTTATCCGAAAATTCAAGTACTTTACCTGTAGAGTCAAGAGTATCGGTTCTAATTCCCAATGACACTCCTGCGATGTATTCTTTGTCTGCTCCGGTTATATACTCGGCAATTCTAGTAGCTCTCCCAATGCAAATTGGCAGTACCCCTGTCGCCATGGGATCAAGAGTTCCAGTGTGCCCAATTTTTCTAATGCCAGTAAGTTTTCTAAAAAATTGAACTGCATCGTGGGATGTCATCCCCTTGGGTTTAAAAAAGTTTATTACTCCATCCAAGCTATCACCTATCATTTAGTAGCAACTTCTCAATCTCTTCGGTCATCATTTTACCTGCATCCATCAAATTTCCATTAATTGTACATCCCGAGGCTCTTATGTGCCCCCCACCGCCAAATACATTGCAGACAGCATTAGCATCGACTGTTTCTTTAGTCCTCAGGCTTACCTTGATTTCATCCTTGGAAATCTCTTTTAAGAGGCATGCTGCTTCTACACTGGCAGTATCTCTTAAAAATTCTACAACTCCTTCTGTATCTTCCATAGAGGCTCCAGTTTCATTAAGCATATCTATACTGACTGAAGCAAGAGCAAATTTACCATCAAACATAAGTTCAATTCCAGATAGAATTTTAATAAATAGTTGAGTTCTTTTAAGACTCCTATTCTGGTAAAGATTTTTATTTATTTCGTATCCGTTAATACCATAATCATAGAGCTTAGAAATAATGATATGTGTTTTACCAGTGACGTTTTGATAGGTAAACCTTCCAGTGTCTGTACTTATAGCAGTATATATACAAGTGGCTATTTCCCTGTCTATTGGAAGCTCCAGGCTCTCTAAAAATGAGAATATCATCTCACCAGTCGAAGACGACTGCGGATCCACAATGTTGATGTCTCCAAACATTTCGTTGCTGACATGATGATCAATATTAACAATTACCTTAGCAGTTTCGGCAAGTTTTTGATTTTCCCCAAGCCTCATTAAGTCGCTGCAATCTAAGACAAATAGAATATCTATGTTCTCCCTTGGCTCACCATAACCTTTAAGCAAATCAACTCCTGGAAGGAACCTATAATCTTCTGGGATAGAATCTGACATCACCATGTCAACGGTTCCTTTTATCTTGGTTAAGGAAATGCCCAAAGCAAGAACAGAACCCATATTATCGCCATCTGGATTTACATGAGATACAATTGAAATATTCTTACTTTCGTCAATTAGGTCTTTAATCTTTAATAGTTCGCTATTCATCAGACTTCTCTTCTTGTGAATGAAGGTCTTTGTTTACTTCGTCAATTAACTTTGACATATTAATGGCTTGCTCAATTGATTCATCCAGATAGAAAATAGGTTCTGGAGCATATCTTAACTGCACTCTTTGCCCTATTTCCTTCCTAATGAAACCTTTGGCATTTTCAAGACCTTCCAAAGTACTTTCTTTATCTGCCTCATTACCTAAAACCGACACATAAATCTTTGCAAATCTCAGGTCTCTGGTTACATTAACCCTGTTTATACTGGGCATCCCGCTAATTCTTGGATCTTTAATCTCATTTTGCAGTAACTCTGAGACAACTTTTCTAACTTCTTCTGAAATTCTATTAATTCTCTTATCGTTCATTGATTACACCTCAACTTTTCTGTACTTCCTTAAGTACATATGCTTCCATGTTGTCCCCTTCCTTGATGTCATTGAAGTTTTCCAGACCCAGTCCTGCTTCAAATCCTGTTAGGACTTCTCTGGCGTCATCTTTAAATCTCTTAAGAGATGATACAGAGCCGTCATAGATGACGACGTCATCGCGCAGTAGTCTAATCTTAGCATTACGCATTATCTTACCACTGAGGACGTAAATTCCTGCGATTGTATTTCCTGTAGGGAGCCTGAAGGTAGCTCTAACTTGTGCTCTTCCAAGCACCTCTTCAACAATCTTAGGTGCGTGCATACCTTTTACAGCCGCCTGAATATCTTCTATTGCTTCGTAAATAACCCTGTAAGTCCTTATATCGACATTTTCTTTTTTCGCGACATCAATAGCATTTAAGTTTGGTCGTACGTTAAATCCAATTACAATAGCATTAGACGCGGAAGCCAGCATTATGTCAGACTCAGTTATACCTCCAACGCCCCCATGCAATAGATTTACCTTAACCTCATCTGTATCAAGCTTCTTTAAGGATTGTCCAAGAGCCTCTATTGAACCTCTTACGTCTCCCTTAACAATAAGGTTTAAGTCTTTTACTTCACCCATTTTTATTCTTTCAAAGAGGTCGTCTAAAGAAACTTTTGATGACTGTTTCATCTGTGCTTCTCTTAGCTCGCTTCTCCTTAAATCTGCAATATGCCTTGCTTCTTTTTCAGTATCAACTGAATACAATAAATCTCCTGCATTTGGAACCTCAGAAAGACCTAAAATCATAACAGGAATAGATGGAGAAGCCTTCTTAACTTTCTTACCTTTATCGTCAAGCATAGCTCTTATTCTTCCACTTGAGGTACCTGAAACAACAAGATCTCCAACGTGAAGAGTTCCTTTTTGTACAAGAACAGTAGCTAAAGGCCCTTTGCCCTTGTCTAGCTGTGCTTCAATTATAGTTCCTATTGCTTTCCTGTTAGGATTAGCTTTCAATTCTTGCATATCAGCTACCAGGAGAACCATCTCAAGTAACTCTTCTATGCCAATTTTTTGTCTTGCAGAAACAGGTGCGACAATTGTATCTCCACCCCATTCTTCTGGTACTAGTCCATTATCAGAAAGCTCTTGTTTTATCCTGTCAATATTTGATTCTGGTTTATCTATTTTATTAACAGCGACGATTATGGGTATTTCAGCAGCTTTCGCATGAGAAATAGCCTCAATAGTCTGAGGCATGACGCCATCATCGGCTGCTACTACAAGTATAGCTACGTCCGTAACTTTTGCACCTCTCGCTCTCATGGATGTAAAAGCTTCGTGACCTGGAGTGTCTAGGAAGACAATCTTTCTATTGTTAATATTTACAGCATAAGCTCCTATGTGCTGAGTTATTCCACCAGCTTCTCGTCCTGTTACATTAGTATGCCTAATTGCATCTAGGAGCGATGTCTTTCCATGGTCGACGTGACCCATGACTGTAACTACCGGAGGTCTTGGCATCATATCTTTTGGATCATCTTCGAAATCTAATAAATCTATTTCTGTCTCTTCTTCTTCAGGTTGTAGAAGATTTGCTTCAAAACCAAATTCTTCAGCTATCAAAGCAGCAATTTCGCCGTCAATTGCTTGGTTTTGATTAACCATAACCCCTAATCCGATTAGCTTTGTTATGACCTTTGATGCATTTACTCCTATCTTTTCAGCTAAATCCTTGACGATGACTTCTGCATCGATATCTAATATTTTTTTATCGGATTGAGCTGGACTCTTGACACCTTTGTCAGCTTCTTCTTTTGTTTGTCTTTTATTAATGTCTTTTTTTCCTTTCTTTTTAGAAGGTTTTTCTTCCTCTACTGTTTTCGGTTCTTCAGTCAAAACCTCTTCTGTTTCCTCAGTTGCTTTGTCTTCTTCCTGGATGAGCTCTTTTATCATCTGTGCTTCGTCCTCTTCGATTGAGCTCATATGGCTGTTAATTTTTAGTTCCAATCCCTCTATCCTCTCCATAAGTTCTTTGCTGCTTATATTTAGTTCTTTGGCTAATTCATATACTCTTACTCTTGTCATACACTACACCTCCGTTTTTTAAGGTGATTCTCTATTTCTCGATAACTTCTCTAAGTTTTTTATAAATTTCTTCAGTAATTTCAGTTTCAAGTGCTCTTGCAAACTTCTTCGTTTTATATGCTTCTTCAAAACACTCTATAGTTGGGCAAATATATGCTCCTCTGCCATTGGCTTTACCTGTCAGATCCACCATAACGACTCCTTCGTTGTTTTTCACAACCCTTAAAAGCTCTTTCTTTGGTTTCATCTGATTGCAGGCAATACATCTTCTCATTGGAACTTTTTTAACTTTCACAATATCACTCTCCTAGCGCAGCGTACTGTGTTTCAGATTTAATGTCAATCTTCCAACTTGTAAGTTTTGCGGCAAGTCTGGCATTTTGTCCTTCTTTGCCTATTGCAAGAGACAACTGGTAATCTGGTACGACCACCATTGCAGACTTTTCTTTTTCATTTGGAATAACCTTTACTACCTTTGAAGGACTGAGGCTGTTTGCAATAAATTCAGCGATATCTTTACTCCATATGACAATGTCAATTTTTTCATCGCTTAGTTCATCTACAATTGCTTTTACTCTGGCTCCCTTAAATCCTACACAAGCACCAAGTGGGTCAACGTCTGGATTCTTAGAAAAAACTGCAATTTTTGTCCTTGATCCAGCTTCTCTTGATATAGAGTAAATTTCTACAATTCCTTCGCTAATTTCAGGAACTTCAAGCTCAAATAGTCTTTTAACAAGGCCTGTATTAGACCTTGAAAGAACAATTTGTGGTCCTTTGGTAGTCTTTTTAACTTCCAGAATCAAGAGTTTAAGTCTGTGGCCCTGTATGTATTCCTCTCCCTCAATCTGTTCTGCTGGCGGAAGAATACCTTCTGTTTTGCCTAAGTCAATATATACATTGTTCTTTGAAATCCTCTGGATTTGTCCAGTAATAATTTCATTTTCTCTGTTTATGAACTCATCGTAAATTACATCTCTTTCGGCGTCTTTTATTCTCTGTATGACGACCTGTTTTGCAGTTTGCGCTGCTATTCTGCCGAAATCCCTTGGTGTTATTTCCAGTTTCACCACATCTCCTGGTTCATAAACCAAGTCTATTTCTTTTGCTTCAGTTGTAGTAATCTGCAATAGTGGATCTTCAATCTCAGAATCAGCGACTACATCTTTTGTCGCAAATACCTTTACTGCTCCAGTATCTCTGTCCATCTCCACAACAACATTTTGTGATGAACCAAAATTCTTTTTATAGCTTGATATAAGTGCTGACTCTAAAGCATCAAATATTATATCTTTTGTTATACCTTTTTCTTTTTCAATTTCTTCCAGGGCGTTGATAAAATCAACATTCATCCCATTTTCCTCCTTAAAATTTAATTGTAAGCCTTGCAAGTGAAATGGATTCTCTTGGTAGGCTGTGCTCTCTTTCAGTAGATTTGATGATTACTATTGAGTCACTGTAACTTTCTAAAATGCCCTCTAATTTTTTCGTGCCATCTATAGGATTATATAGATTAACTTCAATTTCTTTTCCTAAGTTTCTTTCGTAATCTCGGTCTGTCTTAATAGGGCGATCCAGACCTGGTGAAGATACCTCTAAGTAATATGCTTTGTCTATAATTTCTAACTCGTCTAACTGTTCTCCAACTTTTTCACTCATTAGCTGGCAGTCGTCAAGGCTCACTCCTCCGGGCTTATGGATGTAGATCCTGAGGTAATTATTCCCGTACTCCCTGACATATTCCACATCGACAAGCTCATAACCAAGTTCTTGTGCCTGTCTTTCAGCACAATCTGTTACTCTGCCAACAATATTCTTTTTATTCATGATCCACCTCCTGAATCTCCTGACATAAACGAAGAGTGGGTAAACCCACTCTCGCCGAAAATCACTATATTTGTCTTTTACATTATAGCACGTTATACCGCATAAATCAAATGTTAAATAAGCTTATTTGATTATCCTTTGGCAGAGAATCAAGACATCCGTGGCGCTCTAAAGCTTCGACGACAGGTCTTGTAGCTCTGCCTCTTTGAACAAGGTCTTGAACAGAGATGAATTTCGAAATATCTCGTTCTTCAACGAGTTTCCTTGCTGCATTTTCTCCAATGCCTTCCAGTGCTTTCAAAGGAGGTAATATTCCGGAAGCACCAAGAAGAAATTTGTCGCTATGGGATTTGTATAAGTCTACTTTCTCAAATTTAAAGCCTCTCGCATACATTTCCAGAGCCACTTCAAGAACGGTTAACTGGTTTTTCTCCTTCGCAGTTGCAGTATTGCCCTTCTGTTCAAGTTCTATTATTTTGGCCTTCACTGCATTTTCGCCTTGCGTAATCAACTCGGAATCAAAATCTGCAGCTTTTGTTGTAAAATATGTTGCATAAAAAGCTTCAGGATAATGCACCTTAAAATATGCAATTCTAAAGCTCATAGTTACATACGCAGCTGCATGTGCTTTAGGAAACATGTATTTGATTCGGTTGCAGGAATCGATATACCACTGTGGCATACCGATGGTTCTCATGTCGTTTTCATCCTGTTGTGTCAGTCCTTTACCCTTACGCACTTTCTCCATTATGAAGAATGCCTGTTTTTTATCCATTCCTGCATTTATTAGAGATAACATGATGTCCTCTCTTGTTGAGATTACATCAGATAAGGTTGCGATGCCCTTTTTAACTAAATCCTGTGCATTGTTTACCCAGACGTCAGTTCCATGGGACAGCCCACTTATCCTTACTAGCTCCGAGAAAGTTGATGGCTGAGTATCGATTAGCATCTGCCTAACAAATTTCGTCCCAAACTCAGGAATCCCAAGAGTCCCCACGGGACAGTTAATCCTCTCAGGCTGAGTTCCAAGTGCCTTTGTACTGATGAAAAGACTCATAGTCTCTTCATCGTCAAGAGGTATGTTAATTGGGTTAACTCCTGTGATATCTTCCAGCATTCTAATAATACTCGGTACGTCGTGCCCTAGAATATCAAGCTTTAATATTCTGCCGCTGATTGCATGATAATCAAAATGAGTAGTAATTACTCCTGAATCCTTATCATCTGCAGGATACTGGACAGGAGTAAAGTCGTAAATGTCCTTATAATCAGGTACGATCATAACGCCACCTGGGTGTTGACCTGATGTTCTCTTAATTCCAGTACAACCTCTTAAAAGCCTATTTACTTCTATTTGGTTAACAGGGATGTCTCTTTCCTCAAAGTACTTTTTAACGAAACCAAAAGCTGTTTTATCTGCGATAGTTCCAATTGTTCCTGCTCGAAATACCTTGCCTTCTCCAAAGAGCTCTTCAGTGTACTTATGTGCCTTGGACTGATATTCACCGGCAAAGTTTAAATCTATATCAGGTTCTTTATCTCCTTCAAATCCTAAAAATACTTCAAAAGGTATGTCCTGCCCCTCCTTAATATATGAACATCCACAGACTGGGCATTTTGCATCTGGCAAATCATAGCCCGAAGCAACCGAGCCATCCGTAATAAATTCAGAGTTCTTACAACATGGACATATATAGTGTGGTTTTAATGGGTTCACCTCTGTGATACCACTCATAGTGGCGGCAAAAGATGAGCCTACTGATCCTCTTGATCCTACTAAATAGCCGTCTTCAACAGATTTCCAAACTAGTTTCTGGGCAATTATATACATAACGGCATAACCATTTTTAATGATAGATTCAAGTTCTTTGTCTAATCTAGTTTTGACAACTTCAGGAAGAGGGTCTCCATAAAGCTCCATTGCCTTTCTGTAAGTAATATTCTTTAGGTCTTCATCCGCACCTTCAATTTTTGGTGGAAATGTTCCGTTTGGAATAGGTTTGATGGATTCGGTCATATCACTTACTGCATTAGTATTTTCGATCACTATTTCATTGGCAACTTCTTCTCCCATAAAAGAAAATTCTTTGAGCATCTGTTCAGTTGTATGAAAGAACAAAGGAGCCTGATAGTCAGCGTCAGCAAACTTTTGCCCGGACATAAGGATTCTTCTGTAGACCTCATCTTCCGGATCTAGAAAATGAACATCTCCAGTAGCAACTACAGGTTTGCCTGCTTTCTTACCCAATTTATAAATTTTACGTATGATTTCTTTAAGCTCATCTTCATCTTTTACATTACCTTCTCGCACAAGATGGGCATTGTTGCCAATTGGTTGAACTTCTAGGTAATCATAAAATTCTACAATTTCTTTTATATCATTGTCATCTTTTCGCGAGAGAATTGCCTTATACAGTTCCCCTGCCTCACAAGCACTGCCTATAAGAAGATTATCTCGGTTTTTTTCTATTAAAGATTTGGGTATTCTTGGTTTTCTATAATAATAATTTATATGTGATTCAGTAATCAGTTTATATAAATCTTTCAGACCACTTTGATTTCTGGCAATAATAATTGTGTGGAACATGTCCCCCTTGTTCCCTTTCCACCTGGAGCCATAATCATTCAACTTCTGACAAGTATTAATCTCTTTTTCCTCCAGAAGAGATAAGATGTTTAATAATATTCCAGCAGTAGCAGTTGCATCGTCCACTGCCCTATGATGATTTATCAACTCTACTTTAAGGTGTTTAGCAACAGTGTTTAGCCTGTGATTTTTTAAACCGGGGAATAGAAGCCTTGAAAGCTGCAGTGTATCTATTACTGGAGAATTGATTTTTTCCCTTATTTTTTCGGCATTTTCTCTTATAAAGCCAACGTCAAAGGTAGCATTATGTGCCACCAGTATATGGCCTTCTATGAATTTTAGAAAGTCTCCAAGTACTTCTTCAATTGGCGGCTTATCCTTTACAAGCTCGTTGTCTATTCCAGTTAATCTTATAATATTAGCAGGAATTTCAATACCAGGATTAATAAGTTGACTGTATGTTTCTATTATTTCTCCGCCTTTAATTTTCACAGCACCAATTTCAGTAATTCTATCATTTCGTGCAGATAGTCCCGTGGTCTCTATATCGAAGACTACAAAATCATCAAGTGGTAAATTACCAGTTAATCCAGTGACCAAATCTTCACTGTCATTTATCATATAAGCTTCTACGCCATATATAATTTTTATCTTATCGTCCATCTCCATAGCATCAGGAAAAGCTTGAACCACGCCGTGATCAGTAACTGCTATTGCTGAATGCCCCCAGTCAATAGCTCTTTTAATAAGGTCTTTTACCGGAGTAATTCCGTCCATTGCACTCATATTGGTGTGAAGATGCAGTTCAATTCTCTTATTCTTTGCTTTATCCATTAAAATTTCTTTTTCTTTAGTAATGAGCGATTTTGCTATTACCACAGTTTCCCGGGAATATGTATCGTAGACAACGTCTCCCTCTACAAGGATTTCAGTTCCAACTTTAATAGATTTCTCAAAGCTAGGTAGCTGCTCGTCTTTGAGAAATATTTTGACAGCTATAGAATTACTTTGATCTGAGATGTATAGAATTGCAAGTGCCCTGCCGTCTTTAAGACTTTTAATTTCAGATTGAAATACTTCACCTTCTATTACAGCTGTTCCAGAGCTCAAATTTATATCTATAATCTTTATAGGATCTTTTTTAATCTTCTTACCAAAAGTATAACTCTTGTTCTGAGAATTTTCCTTAGTAGTTGGATTAGATGACATCATTTCTTTTAATATCATCCTCTCTTCCATTTCTTTTTGAATAAGATATTCGTCAGAAATTTCCATTTCCCCATACCTGAACTCGAGATTAGCGTCTCTTTCTCTAAGAATACACTCTGTTAATTCACTCTTTAAGCCATTTTTAACTACTGACTGGTATGCAATATAATGCGGAAGCAACAAAATATACTGCTCCTCTCGAAGCAGTTTGATATCCTCCAGCCAGGAAAAGCTGGAGGGAATATTCTTTTGTATCATGCTCTTTATCAGGCCTAGTAAATCATCTTCAGACACTGTAAGTTTTGGTTTTTTATATTCTATAGCTATATTGAAGCTGTCAAATTTATTTTTAAACTCGTCATAGATAGATTTTTTATCTACCTCTGAAACTTGAAATGTATTCTCAAGAACAATCAGTATTTTCATCGATTTTCTATCTATTTCAACGCCTTCGACCGATATATCAGCCATTAATCTTTTATCCAAATTGCTGTCAGGTAACAGCTGTGTAAGTGTAATTCTCTTTTCTGTCATCCTTCTACGCTCCTTTGGACATCACATACTATCAATTTCCCTCATCAATTCCTCTAAAAGTTGTTCTTCAGGTACTTTGCGAACAATTACGCCTTTTTTAAAAATAAGTCCCTCACCATTGCCACCCGCAATACCAATATCGGCTTCTCTGGCTTCCCCAGGGCCGTTTACTGCGCATCCCATAATAGCAACTTTAAGTGGCTTTTTTAATCCTGCAAGCTTCTTTTCGGCTTCTTCAGCAATGCTAATAAGGTCTATGTGCGTTCTACTACACGTTGGACATGAAATCAGTTCCAGCCCTTCTGACAAAAGACCTAATGACTTCAAAATCTCCTTACCTGCGCGAACTTCTTCAACAGGATCTCCTGTTAAGGAGACTCTTATAGTATCTCCAACACCCATAGCCAGTAAAGCTCCTATTCCTACAGAGGATTTTATAGTTCCTCTCCACGGTGTGCCTGCTTCAGTTATTCCTAAATGGAGTGGATAATTACTTAATTCAGCCATCCTCAAATATGATTTAATGGATAAAGGTACAGAGCTCGCTTTTAATGAAATCTTAATATTGTCAAAATTTAAAGACTCAAGTAGCCTTATTTGTTCAATAGCGCTTTGTACCATGGATTCTTCATTTACTCCATTGTATTTATCTAGAACATCTTTGCTGATTGAACCAGAGTTTACTCCTATTCTTATGGAGATCCCAGCTGCTGTACATGCTTTTACAACCTCAGAAACTTTGTATTTATCTCCAATATTGCCTGGGTTTATCCTTAATCCTTCAACTCCTGCATCAACGGCCATAAGAGCTAATTTATAATCAAATTGTATATCAGCAATAATAGGAGCTTTTGTCTCCTTTTTTATCTTCTTTACAGCATCAGCATCTTCCTCAGATGATATAGCCAGCCTTACAATATCACATCCTGCATCTTCAAGTAGTTTAATCTGTCTAACAGTTGCTCTTACGTCTGCTGTAGGTGTGTTGGTCATAGATTGAACACTTATGGGTGAATCCCCTCCGATTAAAACACTGCCAACACTTATGGTCTTGGTTTTATGTCTTTCCATTATAATTCCACCTTAAAATAGATTGATTCTGATGATATCTTTATATGTTACAATAAGCATCAGTGAAATGAGAAATATAAACCCGAGCATGTGGATAAAACCTTCTTTTTTAGGATCTAGAGGTTTACCTCTTACTAATTCTATCAGAAGAAAGATTATTCTGCTTCCATCAAGTGCTGGAATTGGTAGAAGGTTGAAAAACCCTAGGTTTACACTTATAAACCCTAGAATGTACAACAGAGTCATCAGACCATCTCTTGCGGCATTTCCTACTTCTGTAATTACTCCAACAGGCCCTGCTAAATCGTCAGTAGATACTCTACCCTGAAATAACATTCTCAGAAACTCAAACATAAGCTTGACGAAATAGCCAGTATCTTCAAAGCCAGCTTTGATAGACGTCCCAGCCTTATGCTCATATTGTGGGTAAATTCCAATTACTACTCTGCCATTTTCCTCTACTGGCTGGATTTCATAATCCACTAGAGAATTATCTCGCTCAACTTCAACAATTATAGAAGAATCAGCCCCATATTTGTTGATAGTATCTATAATATCCTGCCATTTAAGTATCTCTGTACCGTTTATAGTTGCGATTCTATCTCCCGATTCAAGCCCATAAACTGCAGCGGGACTGTTTTCTATAGTTTCAGAAATAGTAGTAGTTGGAGTTCCAACGTTAAAAGCAACTATTGATAAAACAATTATAGCCAGAACGAAATTCATAAAGGCTCCTGCTGCAATAGTAGCAATTCTGGCTAGAACAGAAGAATTAGAGAAGCTCCTCGGATCATCAGAGTTTTCGTCCTCGCCTTCCATTTTTACATAGCCACCTACTGGAAGAGCTCTTAAAGAATACACTGTCTCTCCCTTCGTAACCTGCAAAAGCTTTGGTCCCATTCCTATAGAAAATTCATTCACTTTTATTCCAACAAGTTTCGCAACAGTAAAGTGCCCCAATTCGTGTAAAAGAACCACTAATAAGAACACAAATATTGCAGCTATAGCAGTCTGCATATATTGCACCTCTTTCTTACTTTAAAAATATTTGCACAAAATAATATACGACAGGAGCCGTAAACAAAACGCTGTCAAACCTGTCAAGCATACCTCCATGCCCTGGCATAAGCCTTCCAAAATCTTTTAGCCCTGCAAGTCTTTTAATCTTTGATGCGGATAGGTCTCCTAGCTGAGAAACTATCGAACCTATCAATGCTATGGTAACAAGACTTAAAGCAGGCTCAATGTTGACTAAATTGGCATATATCAAGGTAGCTACAATACTCCCTACTATTCCCCCAAAGGATCCTTCCACCGATTTTTTGGGACTTATTTTTGGCGATAACTTGTGCTTCCCAAACTTGCTTCCTATTAAATAAGCAAATGTGTCGGTTCCAAAAGCTATCAAAAATATAAGCCATAAATACGGAGTTGAATCAAGAAGTAAAGTGTGACCTAGCAAAAAAGGTATGTAAATAATTCCTATTAATGTAACTGCTGCATCAAAAATATCAAATTGCTCTGAAAGAACCGTTTTTGATAACAAAGTAATTACAATTGCGACAAAAATTAAACTTGTGCTGGAAAATTTCATTAAAAAATCAACAGATATAAACAAAGCTGCGATGGCTCCAATTATCATATCTGGTTTTCTGTTTAGGCTTTTCATTGCTCTATAAAACTCTCTAAGACCTATCACCGAAACAGCAAAAATGCTTGCTGCCATAACGGGTCCTCCCGTATATAATACTGCTATGAGAAGAGACAAACCAATGATTCCTGATGTTACCCTAATACTTAAGTCTTTCACCTAAACTCCTCCAAATCTGCGACTTCTCTTTTGATAATCGGCGATTGCCTTAACAAGTTCTTCTTTGTTGAAATCTGGCCACAAGACATCAGAAAACCAGAATTCTGAATAAGCTGCTTGATAAATTAAAAAATTACTCAGTCTTAATTCACCACTTGGCCTTATTATTAAGTCTGGATCAGGCTGATTTTTAGTGTAAAGATGTCTTGCAAAAACTTCTTCACTTATTAAATAAGGGTCTAATTCGCCATTTTTTACTTCTATAGTTATTTCCCTGACTGCTTTCAGAATTTCCTGACGCCCTCCATAGTTGAGTGCGATGTTGAGAATCATCTCATCATTTTCTGAAGTCTGAGCTAGAGCTCTTTCTACTTCTCTCGCAGCAAAATCAGGAATTTTGGAAATTTCTCCTAGAATCTGAAGTCTGACACCACTATCTATGAGCCTTTTTAATTCTCCTCTAATAAATACGACAAGGAGATTCATTAATGAGTCGACTTCTATTTTTGGCCTTTTCCAGTTTTCAGTAGAAAATGCATATAGAGTCAAATGTTTTATACCCAGTTCTTTACAAGCCTCAACTGTTTCTATGACTCTTTTCATTCCCTCTTGATGCCCAAAATGTCTGGGGAGACCTCTTTTGTTTGCCCATCTGCCATTACCATCCATGATAATAGCAAGGTGACTAGGCATTTTATCTCTATCTAAATCTATATTATTTAAATGATCAGATGTCATGATTATTCTCCATTAACTAAAACCCCTTCTTTGAGAAGGGGTCAAGGTTTTATATTTCCATTAATTCTTCTTCTTTTTTCTTAGTAATTTCATCTATTTCTGCAACAAATTTATCAGTAATTTTCTGCATTTCATCTTCTGCAAGTTTTCTGTCATCCTCTGTTAGCTCTTTGTTTTTCTCCATTTTCTTAATTCGATCAATTGCATCTCTTCTGGTATTTCTCACTGCTATTTTTGCATTTTCACTGTTTTTCTTAACTACTTTTGTAAGATCTTTTCTTCTCTCTTCAGTGAGAATTGGTATTACCAGTCTAATAACTTTTCCATCGTTTGATGGATTCAATCCCAGGTCAGACTTATGGATTTCTTTTTCAATAATGGGTATGAGATTTACATCCCAAGGTTGAATCACAAGAAGCCTAGGTTCAGGTGCTGAAACGCTTCCAACTTGTTTTAATGGAGTTTGTTGGCCGTAATAGTCGACCGTTATCCTATCTAATAGAGCTGGATTCGCTCTGCCTGCACGTATTGATTGAAGCTCTTCCTTGTAAACTAATATGGTTTTTTCCATCTTAGACTCAGATTCTTTGTGTACATCCAGTATCATGGCAACTCCTCCTTTACGTGTGTCCCTATGTTTTCGCCCAGCACAACATTTACAATGTTTTCAGGCTGGTCAATTCCAAAGACTATTAACGGTATTTGATTGTCCATACATAGTGAAGTGGCTGTAGAATCCATGATTCCTAGCCCTAATCTTAGTATATCAATATATCTTAAAGTGTCAAACTTTTTTGCCTGCCCATTGAGCTTTGGATCTGAGTCATAGACTCCGTCTACGCCCTTTTTAGCCAGCAGAATCACTTCTGCTTCAATTTCTGCAGCTCTCAGTGCAGCAGTTGTATCTGTTGAGAAAAAAGGATTGCCAGTTCCAGCTCCAAATATGACTACTCTGCCTTTTTCAAGATGTCGGATTGCCCTTCTTCTAATATAGGGTTCAGCAACCTGACGCATTTCTATAGCAGATTGAACTCTTGTTACTACTCCCATAGCTTCCAGTGCATCCTGTAATGCCAAAGCATTCATCATAGTTCCAAGCATTCCCATATAATCGGAAGTGGCCCTATCCATATCTTTTGTGGATCTGCCTCTCCAGAAGTTACCTCCGCCGACGACAATGGCAACTTCTACGCCAAGCAGCTGAACATTTTTGACTTCTCCAGCTATTCTGTTAAGCGTTTCAGAGTCTATGCCAGAACCCTTATTGCCTGACAACGCTTCTCCACTCAGTTTCAAAACAACTCTCTTAAAAACAGGATCCATTATTAACACCCCTCAGGTAGAATGTAATGCCTGAATTTTACAAAAGGAGAACACGTGTGTTCTCCTCTTTTATTAGGCATTCATTTGCTTAGCTACTTCTTCAGCAAAGTTTTCTTCTTTCTTTTCAAGTCCTTCTCCAACTTCATATCTTACGAATCTTCTAATTACAAGGTTTTCACCTATTTTAGAGATTTTTTCAGCAAGAAGATCTTTAACTTTTACTGCTGGATCTTTGATATATGGTTGGTCTAATAAACAAACTTGTTCAAAGTATTTCTCCATTCTGCCTTCTACAATTTTTTCAGCTACGTGAGCTGGCTTGCCTTCATTTAAAACTTTATTGGTTTGAACTTCTCTTTCGTGAGCAATGTCTTCTTCTGAAAGCTCTTCCCTTGAAACTACAAGAGGGTTGGATGCAGCTACCTGCATTGCCATGTCTTTAACGAATTCTTTAAATTCCGTATTCTTAGCAACAAAGTCTGTTTCTGAGTTAACTTCAATTATTACTCCAATCCTACCGCTGTGGATGTAAGAATCTACAAGCCCTTCAGAAGCTATTCTACCTGATTTCTTAGAAGCTGAAGCCAGTCCTTTTTCTCTAAGGTAGTCAATTGCTTTATCGATATCACCATTTGTACTTTGAAGTGCTTTCTTGCAGTCCATCATCCCTGCACCAGTTTTTTCTCTTAATTCTTTAACTAAAGATGCGCTTATGCTCATCATTTCCCTCCTCATACCATTAAAAGGGTAAGAGAAGCAGACTGACTGCGACTCTTACCTTTCGAATTATTCTTCTGTTGATTCTGTAGACTCAGCTTTTTGTGCTGGTTCTATTTGCTCACCCTGCCTAGCTTCGATAACAGCATTGGCCATTGTCTCAGTAAGAAGTTTGACAGCGCGGATAGCGTCGTCATTGCCTGGAATGACGTAATCTATCTCATCTGGGTCACAGTTTGTATCTACGATGCCAATTACAGGAATGCCCAGTATATGTGCTTCTCTAACTGCAATCTTTTCTTTTCTTGGGTCAACTACAAAAAGTGCACTTGGAAGTTTCTCCATGGTTTTAATTCCGCCTAGGAATTTCTCAAGTCTTTCGGATTCATGTCTTAACTTGATTACTTCTTTCTTTGGAAGGACTTCAAAAGTTCCGTCTTCTTCCATCTTCTCAAGTTCATGAAGCCTGTCAATTCTCTTTCTGATTGTTTTGTAGTTAGTCAGCATTCCACCAAGCCATCTTTGGTTGATATAATGCATGCCACATCTCTTTGCTTCATTTTCGATTGCTTCCTGAGCTTGTTTCTTTGTTCCGACAAATAGTACTTCGCCGCCATTTTCAACGATTTCTTTCATTACGGCATAAGCTTCGTCGACTTTCTTTACAGTTTTTTGAAGGTCAATTATATAGATACCATTTCTTTCTGTAAAAATATACTGTGCCATCTTAGGGTTCCATCTTCTTGTTTGATGCCCGAAGTGTACACCTGCCTCCAATAAACTCTTCATTGATACTACTGACATACTTTCACCTCCGTGTTATTTTCCTCCATTCAAATCATCTGCTACTAGGACTCATTTCGAGCACACCTTGTGGCATCAATTGAATGTGTGTATTCACCATCAAAGATTATAGCATAGCATAGGACTAAATACAACATTTTATTATCAAAACACCCTCGGGAATTTTACTTCCTGAGGGTGTAATATCTACTATTTTCTTTTTAGTTCATCAATGAGTTTTTCATTGAGAATTTTTATGTGTGTTCCCTTCATTCCTAGGGATCTAGATTCTATTACGCCTGCACTTTCAAACTTTCTCAAGGCATTTACAATAACTGATCTGGTAATTCCCACTCTGTCAGCTATCTTGCTAGCTACAAGAAGGCCCTCCATGCCGTCGAGTTCATTAAAAATATGTTCCATGGCTTCTTTTTCTGAATAAGAAAGAGTTCCTATTGCCATTTGTACGACAGACTTTTTCCTGGCATCTTCTTCAATTTCCTCTGTAGTAGCTCGTAAGATTTCCATTCCTACGACAGTCGCACTATATTCGCAAAGAATCAGGTCTTCGACGTTAAACTCTTTTCCAAATCTTGCTACCAATAGTGTTCCAAGCCTAGATCCGCCGCTGTTTATTGGGACGACAGTCGAAATTTTATCAGGATAATTGCATTCTGAAACTTGATCGAAAACGCAATCAGTAATCTCCTTGATATTCTCGCTGGTCTCCGCAACCTTTAAAAGCTCGTCATTATATTTCTTGGGAAATCTCCTCTCTTTTACAACCTCTGTGTTGATGATATCACAATCAAATCCGGCTGAAAGAGCATACCCAAGAACTCTGCCTTTTTTACTGGCAATATAGACGTTTGCGTCTAGAATATCTGACAATATCTTGCTCAAGTCGCTAAATGAAACTGGTTGCGAACCATAGCTTTGCAAAGTCTTGTTTAAACGCCTGGTCTTCTTCAATAAACTCTCCATGACATCCCTCCTGTTAACTAGATTTATATAGTGTAAAATTATTCAGAATATTCTTCATTTATATATAAGATACTATAACAAGGAGTGAATGTACAGCTATATTTTGATTTATTTAAATGTTTTTATTATAACCACAGTTCTTATTTGTACACATTACAACTGTTTTATTTTTTAGCCTCTTAATCACCATCGGACTACCACATTCACTACACTTTTCTTCAACTGGTTCATCCCATGACACGAATTCACACTCTGGGTAATTACTGCAGCCATAAAATATTCTTCCTTTTTTTGATCTCTTTCTTATAATCTCACCGTCGCAAATTGGGCACTTAACGTTGATCTTTTCAACGATAGGCAGTGTATTTCTGCACTCAGGATATCCAGGACATGCAAGGAATTTCCCAAATTTTCCGGTTTTTACAACCATATACCTTCCACATTTATCACATTTTATATCGCTAACTTCTTCTTTAATCTCAATTTTATCTATTTCTGTTTCAGCGATTGACAGTTCTTTACTGAATTCAGAGTAAAAATCCCCCACTACCTTTTTCCACCCAACTTCACCTGCTGCAATCTCATCTAGATTTTCTTCAAGAAGCGCAGTAAATTCTTCATTCATGATATGTGAAAAATAATCAGTCAGAAGATCATTTACAAGATCTCCAAGTTCTGTTGGAAAGAAGGCTTTCTTTTCTAGAGTTACATAACCTCTGGATAGGATTGTAGTTATTGTAGGCGCATAAGTGCTCGGCCTTCCTATACCAAGTTCTTCCATTGCTTTTATAAGAGCAGCCTCGGTGTATCTGGATGGCGGCTGTGTGAAATTTTGCTTGCTTTCTAATCCAATTAGACCAAGAATGTCTCCTTTTTCAAGTTCAGGCAACTTCATGTCTTTTATCTCTTCATCAGCGCTAGAATACACTTTTAAAAATCCTTGAAAAATCAATTTAGATCCAGCTGATCTCAATACGTGAATACCGTTAACAATCGAGACATTCATAGTATCATACAGAGCTTCTTTCATTTGAGAACCGATAAATCTATTCCAAATAAGCTTATACAGCTTAAACTGGTCTTTGGACAAATATTGCTCTATTTTTTCTGGTGTTTGTTCAACATATGTTGGTCTTATACCTTCGTGTGCATCTTGTGCTTCTTTTCTGGACTTACGACTATAGCTTTTTCCTCCATTGGAATACTCTGACCCAAATGTATTAGTGATATATTGTTTGGCAGCAGCAACTGCTTCATCAGAAATCCTGGTTGAATCAGTTCTCATGTAAGTTATAAGCCCAGTTATACCACCAGTTTTGATGTCTATACCCTCGTAAAGCTGCTGGGCTACCATCATAGTCTTTTTGGTAGAAAATCCGAGTTTTTTAGATGCATCCTGCTGAAGAGTACTCGTAGTATACGGGGGATATGGATTCCTCTTTCTTACACTCTTCTTTACTTCATTTACAACGAAGTCTCCTGTTTTGAGAGATTTCGTTATTTCATCAGCTTCATCTTTTGTCGTAATTTCAGCCTTTTTCTCCTTGCCATTCTTCAATATTCCATAATAACCTGCTTCGAACACAGACTTTCCCTTTTCAAGTTGAGCAGCAATAGTCCAGTATTCTTTGGGAATAAATCCATTGATTTCACTTTCTCTATCGCAAATCAGTTTAACTGCAACAGACTGAACTCTGCCTGCACTCAATCCCTTTTTTATTTTCTTCCATAATAATGGGCTTATTTTATAGCCAACAAGCCTGTCTAAAACTCTTCTGGCTTGTTGAGCATCTATAAGATCAGTATCTAAAGCGCGAGGTGTCTTTATGGCTTGTTTAATTTTTTCTTTTGTTATTTCGTTGAATTCAACTCGTATAGGTTTTTCAGCATCAAGTCCCAGTATGTGTGCTAGATGCCAGCTTATAGCTTCGCCCTCCCTGTCAGGGTCAGTTGCAAGAAATACGACCTCAGAATTTTTCGCTTCTTTCCGTAATTCTTTTATTAAGGGGCCCTTACCTCTTATATTAATATAATCAGGTTCAAAGTTGTTCTCAACATCAACCCCAAGCCTGCTTTTAGGCAAATCTCTGATATGCCCCACCGAAGCTACCACTTTGTAGTTTCTCCCCAAGATTTTACTAATTGTCTTCGCTTTTGCGGGAGATTCAACTATTACTAAATTTTTTGCCAAAACTTGCACCTCCATATGAGCAGACTAACTAATCATATATACTCTGCTGCCCAACTCTTGAATTACCTGCTTCATTTCCAATATAGTCAGAGTCCCCAATACCGTAGATACATTTAAGCCAGTTCTAAGGGCTATAATATCGCAATGCAGAGGACCTTCTTTAAGTATGTCTACAATTTTCCTTTCAGTTTCGCTTAAAGGAATATCTCCTATATCATCTAATTTTTTCATCATGGATCTTTGCTTAAGCTCAGGAATCTCTTCAATAATATCCTCTACTGATAACAAAGGTCTGGCGCCATCTCTGATCAGAAGGTTTGTCCCTTTGCTGTAAAGACTGTTTATATTACCTGGAAGCGCAAATACTTCTCTGCCCTGTTCAGCAGCGAAGCCTGCTGTGATAAGAGTACCAGACTTCTCTTGTGCTTCAATTACGAGAACACCCAGACTCATCCCCGAAATAATCCTGTTTCGCATTGGAAAGTGATGTTGTAGTGGTGGAGTTCCAAGTGGAAACTCCGAAACTATAGCTCCTGCTCTCTCAACTTCTTCAAAGAGATTTCTATTCTTCTTCGGATATATAATATCTATACCACAACCCAGAATACCAATGGTCCTTCCATTATTGTCTATGGCAGTTCTATGTGCATAGGAATCTATACCTGTAGCAAGACCACTTACTATAGTTACTCCCAATTTTACTAAATCTTTTGTAAAACTCTCTGATGCCCACCTTCCATAAGCAGTAGCTTTTCGAGAGCCTACGATGCTGATTGAAATACTATCTTCTTTTAGAAAGCTGCCCTTTACATATAACACTTTTGGGCTATCTGCTATTGTCCTAAGAGAATCAGGATATACATCATCTAAAATTGTAATGATTTCAGCACCTGTTATTCTAACTCTTTTAATATAATCAGTCAAATATCCAGTTCTATTTTTGTCAAAGAATCTCAATTGCTGTGACGGACTTAACAGCCCAGAGTTTTTAATTTCTTCTTTGGACAAATCGTAAATATTGGTCAGTCCATTCGCCCATTCAGAAAGCTTATTAATCCTGTCTGAAGAAATGCCAATACTATTTAGCCAGATAAGAGCTGTCCTTTTATCCATAGTCTGATTACCCCCAGTATTTTTTCTCCAGCCCTCTGTAGCTAATAGCTTCCAGTAGGTGATTTTCTTTAATGTCTACAGACGAGTCCATATCAGCAATAGTCCTTGCTACTTTAAGTATTCTGTTGTACGATCTGCCACTGAGTCTGTATGTATTAAAGGCAGACTCCATGATAGCTGAACTTCCAGTGTCTAACACACAGTATTTCTTTATGTCTTTATTACTCATCTGAGAGTTGCTAAATATTTTAGTACCATTAAATCTATTTAATTGCATGTTTCGAGCTTTTGTAACTCTATCCTTCATTTGCAAAGAAGTAATAGTTTCTGATTCGTTGTTCAGTTCGTTGTACTGAACAGGCATAACCTCTACATGCATATCTATTCTGTCCAGAAGTGGATGACTTATTTTACCCAGATATCTGTCGATACTGGACTGGCTGCATGTACATGTGTGCTGTGGATCACCTAAGTAACCACATGGGCAAGGATTCATACTTGCTACAAACATAAATTTTGAAGGATACTTTAGCGAAGCTGTCGCTCTTGATATATGAACTGAACCATCCTCTATTGGCTGTCTTAGAACTTCGAGAACATGTTTTTGAAATTCAGGAAGTTCATCAAAAAATAGCACCCCATTGTGAGCAAGAGACACTTCTCCAGGTTTTGGTATTCTGCCTCCACCAATTATTGAGACAGCTGATGCAGAGTGATGTGGAGCTCTGAATGGCCTGGTCTTTATTAGTTCTCCTTTTGTAAGAAGACCGGCGACACTATAAATCTTGGTAACCTCAATCGATTCTTCAAATTCCAGATCTGGTAGAATCGTAGGCATCCTTCTGGCAGCCATCGTCTTACCAGAGCCAGGAGGCCCGATGATCAGCAAGTTATGCCCACCAGACGCCGCTACCTCCATAGCCCTTTTTAACGATTCTTGCCCTTTTATATCTGAAAAATCCAGTTCATGCTCAGTAACAGGATTTTTAATTCCATATTCAATATTTGTATAGGGGTCTATATTGAGTTCTCCGTTAACGTATTTGATAGTCTCTTCAAGAGATTTAACGGGTATTATGTGAACATCTTCAATTATAGAGCACTCATCTTTGTTATCAAAAGGGAGAACAAATCTTAAAAACCCTTGTTCCCTCATGGAAATTACCATGGGAAGGGCTCCCTCTATCCTGTTTAGAGAGCCATCAAGAGACAATTCACCGAGGAAAATAGTATTGTCAAAGTCAAAATCCTTTAATTCTGAC
>JAVEXI010000021.1:0-30111 GCA_034004165.1 Gudongella sp.
AATACTATTCTCAGAACAGGAAAGCCGAGGAATTTATGAGGGAATATTTCACAGAATACTAATCCATGCACAGGATTTGGAGAAGGTGTATATTAAAGTACCGACTTTTAACGATATAATTATGGATAGAATAGAAAGACTTGGGTTTATCAGACAAAGATATACTTATCTTATGGTGCGTGGAGATGATCCTGTAAGAGATGAAGATTTGCCTGAAGGTTTTGCTCTGAGGTCATTTGATCCAGAAAGAGATATTGACGAGTGGTGCAGAGTGAGAAACATTGTATTTGCCACTGTTAAGGGGAGCGAAACTCCACTGACACCACAGATAGTAAGTGACTTTATTGGCGCCAACGATTATCTTTCTGGTGGCATGATAATGCTCACTTATAAAGGTGAAAACATAGGCATGGTCAGAGGAACCAGAAGTGAATACGAAGGAAAGCCTGTGATGAATATCAGCTCAGTGGGAGTACTGCCTGAATATCAGGGCAGGGGTTTTGGTAGAATACTGCTTAGAGAAGCGATAAGATACGCAAAGAGGTCAGGATTTGACAGAACAATAATCTCAGTCAATGCTGACAATGAAGATGCGCGAAAAATTTATGACAGAGAAAAATTTAAAGAGATAGAAGGCATTGTATGCTATGAATATTTAGTCCATTAAAGATTTTGCATGAATGCAATTAAAACAGAACCTCAGTGGTTCTGTTTTTACTTGGGTATACATTATTGTGAAGGGAGGGATTATAATGCTGATTAGGCGTGCTGAAATAAAAGAGAACCTGTTGCTGACAGAGCTGGCGGTTATGTCAGAAGCCTACTGGGGTTATGATAAAAAGTTTTTAGACTCATTTCGTCAAATATACAGTATCAGTGAAGACTACATCATGAACCATCCAACATTTGTCATGGAAGACGAAGGTAGGGTAATAGGATTTTACAATATAATTGAAAGCGATGAAGGCGTAACGCTAGAATACTTTTATTTGGATCCTGCATATATTGGCAAAGGCCTTGGGAGAGTATTATGGGATCACCTCTCAGAATTTTGTCGTAACAGAGGAATAATTGACTTTTCTTTTGTATCGAGCCCTGAAGCCCAGGCTTTTTACGAGAAAATGGGGGCAGTCAGAGTTGGTGAAGTTAGCTCACTTGTTACAAAAGACCGCAGGATTTTAAAATGGAAGATGGTGCTGTAACTGTTTATTGTCAAATTTTACGGGTAGAAGCATTAGCAGAAACTTTATAAAGGAGGATGATTTTTTATGACTCAGTATCACGAGCCTGTAGAAAAGCTTGATGAAAAGACCATGGACATAACCAGGGCAATTATGAGCCTTAAGGAGGAATTGGAAGCTGTAGACTGGTATAACCAACGCGTAGCAGCAACTTCAGACCCAGAGCTCAAGAAAATACTTGCCCATAATCGAGATGAGGAGATTGAGCACGCAGTTATGACTCTTGAATGGCTCAGAAGAAACATGGACAAATGGGATGAAGAACTAGGAACTTACTTATTTACAAAAGGTTCAATAACCGAGCTGGAAGAAGGAGCAGACGGCGCCAGTGTTCCAGGAAAGAGTCTGAACATTGGAGATCTTAAATAGGGGGTAATGAGATGTATCGTGAACTAGCGCCAATTAGCAGTGAAGCCTGGGAAGAGATTGATGCAAGGGCTTCAGAAGTGCTGAAGTCATACCTTTCTGCCAGGCGAGTTGTAAAGGTGAATGGGCCAAAAGGCCTTGATTACAATGTAATAACAGAAGGTAGACTGGGAAGTGTATCCGAAGCTGAAGATGTGGAATTTGCAACGTATAATTGTCTGCCACTTACAGAGGCAAGAGTAGAGTTTGAAATGGACAGATGGGAACTTGACAATGTGTCCAGAGGTGCAAAAGACATTGACTTCACTCCTCTTGAGGAAGCAATGGAAAGAATCGCTTTATTTGAAGAAAAAGCTGTTTACAGTGGGCTTGAAGTAGCAGGCATCGAAGGGCTTGAAAAGGCAGCTTCAAAGAAACCACTTAAGTTCGGCGATGAAGGTTCGAAGATTCTCGAATCAATAACAAGTGGAGTTTTAGCGCTTCGGGAGAGTTTCTCAATAGACTCTCTTACGCTGATTGTAGGCAAAGAAGCCTATAAAAAAATAATTTCCAAGGATAGCGGATATCCACTAAACAAGAGAATAGAATCTCTGATTCAGGGAAAAATTGTATTCAGTCATGTCGTCGATGGAGCTTTTCTGATTCCATATGACAACGAAGATTTGGAGCTAACCATAGGAAAAGATTATACGATTGGATATCAATCACACACTAGAGAAAAAGTAAGATTTTACGTATCAGAATCGTTTACATTCAGAGTACTGGATCCAGATTTAATCGTTAAGTACGAAATCTAGTAAAAAATATTTCAAAATGAAAGCAGGTTTGAGGTTAATCTTCAACCTGCTTTCATTTTGCTTAGAAAACTATAAGGTGATATAATAACGTTCATCTATATAAATTGAGTAAAAACCCTGTACATATATACCCGCATGGGGTATAATTGCACTTAGAAACGAATTACTTGGAGGTAAATATGATTAACGCAGATGTATCGTATCCGATAGCATTAGGGGCTGGAGTACTGTCATTTTTCTCCCCTTGCCTTCTGCCTATGATACCAGCATATATAATGTATATTACAGGTGCAGATTATGAGGATGACCTGGCAAAGAAAAGATTCCTTGCCATTACGAGGACGCTTGGATTTGTCATTGGGTTTACTGTGATATTTATGATCATGGGTTCTTCTGCTAGTTTTTTAGGGCGTTTCTTCGTTAAGAATAAACTCATCTTTTTCAGAGTTAGTGGCATTTTGATAATACTATTCGGTCTTAACATGATGGGCGTTTTGAAAGCTGGGTTTCTAAGCTCAGAAAAGCGAATGAAATCGCCAAAGCGCATAACCAGCTGGTTTAGCTCAATACTTATGGGGATGGCATTTGCAGCAGGCTGGACTCCCTGTTTTGGGCCTGTACTAGCGTCAATACTGGTATTTGCCGGCTCAGCGGGGACTCTTTCAAAAGGTGTTATGTTGCTATTTGTCTACTCGGTAGGCATGGCTGTTCCTTTCTTACTAACTGCTATGTTTATAAATGTTTTTACAGGATGGATGAACAAAGCGGAGAGATTTATGAAATACATGCCATTTATAAGTGGAGTTATACTGATAATATTTGGCGTACTGATATTTTTTAATAAAATGATAGACATCAGCAGACTGCTGGTTTAAATGGGGGATTACAATGAAGAATAAAAACATAGCAATACTTTTGATAGCAATCGTGGTTATTGTTGGTGCTGCGACATTTTTCTTAAAAGGTATGGGAAATCATCAAAGCGCAAATTTGCCCGTAGATTCTGCACCACAAGAATCAGTAAATGAAGATAGCAGCGAACCAGGAATTCAGCCTGCCAGGGTAGTTGGTGTTGATGTTGGGAATATTGCTCCTGATTTTACGCTTGCAGACCTTACAGGAGAACAGGTAAGTCTTAGTGATTTTTCAGGCAAGCATGTCTTCTTAAATTTCTGGGCAACTTGGTGTAAATTCTGTGACCAGGAGATGCCTGACTTGCAGAAACTTTATATAGAAAATGACGATATGGCTGTCCTTGCAGTTAACATAATGGAAAAGAACGGTGAAGTTAAGGATTACGTAACTAATAACGGGCTCGAGTTTCCAGTGGTATTAGATGAAAATGGAAGCATCGGAACAAAATTTATGGTAAGCGGGATGCCAACCACCTATTTCATAGACAAAGAGGGAATGATTTTGGGCTATTACCCTGGAATGATGACCTATGAACAGATGGATGATGTGTTGCGACAAATGAGAGAACTGGAAGACTAGGCAAGTACTAGTCTTTTTTTATTGCACTTTGCGACCTTTACTGATACAATTTTGCATGAGGTACTTTTACGGAAAAGGAGTATTGAGATGAAAATAGGACTTATAGGGTTGCCTACTACAGGTAAAACTTCACTTTTCAACTTGCTTACAGGCTCTAACATTGAAACATCAGAGTTCTCAACAGGAAAAGTTGAAGCACATATAGGAATCGCTAAGATTCCTGATGAAAGACTTGATTTTCTTTCAGACATGTATAAACCAAAAAAGAAGACTCATGCGACAATAGAAGCAATAGACGTTCCAGGCTTAGTCAAAGGGTCAGCATCGGGAAAAGGGGTCGGGAATCAGTTTTTGGAGAATATCAGAAAGACAGATGTTCTCGTTCACGTAATAAGAGCATTTGAAAACGAACATGTAATTCATCCTGATGGTTCCGTCGATCCGATTCGAGATATTGAGACTATAAACATGGAACTTTTATTTTCAGATCTTGAAGTAATTGAAAATAGAATAGAGAGAATTGAAGGATCAAAGAAAGTTACAAAAGAAAATCTTGAAGAGCTAGAGGTTCTAAAAAAATGCAGAGATGGGTTAGAAGAAGGGCTTTTGCTTAATAATATTGAGCTTGACGACAGGGAAAGAGATATTTTGAAGACTTTTTCATTTTTAAGTGAGCAGCCGATGATACTGGTTGCAAACATAGATGAAGATCAGCTTCAGAAAGGTACATTCCCTGGCAAAGAAGAGTTAGAGAGAATTTCTGCAGAAAGTGGAACTCCACTAATTGAAATCTGTGTAAAGACTGAGTTAGAAATAGGCTCTTTAGATGAAGAAGATAGAATGTTATTCATAGAAGAACTTGGAATTACAGAATCTGGAATAGATTTACTCAGCAAAACGTCATACGATTACCTCGGCTTAATCTCATTTCTTACAGCAGGAGAGGACGAAGTGAGAGCATGGCCCATTAGAAAGGGTACAATTGCAAAATTGGCAGCAGGGAAAATCCACTCAGATATAGAAAAGGGATTTATCAGGGCTGAAGTTTGCAGGTTCGCCGACCTGAAGGAATACGGCTCAATGCAAAAAGCCAGAGAAAAGGGTCTGGTGACTCTTGAAGGAAAAGAATACGTAGTTAAAGACGGAGATATTATAAATTTCAGATTTAATGTATAAAGGAGAGGATACCCTCTCCCTTTTACAAATGAGAGAGGAAGATTGTATGGAAGAACTTGAAAAGAGTTTAGCTGGTTCTGGGTGCGAGGTGCTGGTGCCATTAAATGAAAAAAAGCCACTGCACGATATAGAAAGAAGCATCATAAAGACTTATAGAAAGCATATATGGACTAAATTTATAAAGGCCATTAAAGAATATGAACTAATCCAGGATGGGGACAGAATAGCAGTTGCCATATCTGGTGGTAAAGACAGCCTTTTAATGGCGAAGTTGTTCCAGGAACTGAAGAAAAATGGAAAGCAGAATTTTGAAGTGGAATACATCGCGATGGATCCAGGATATCACAAAGACATAAGAAAGCTTTTAGAAGAGAATTGTGATTATCTTGGGATACCAGTTAATATATACGAAGCAAATATTTTTCAGGTGGCTGATAGAATCGCCAGTGACTATCCTTGTTATATGTGTGCCAGAATGAGAAGAGGTGCTCTTTATGGAAAAGCCCAGGAACTGGGATGCAACAAACTGGCGCTGGGGCATCACTTCAATGACGTAATTGAAACAACGATGCTGAATCTCTTGTATGCTGGAAGCTTTAAGACTATGATGCCTAAATTAAAGGCAAAGAATTTTGAAAATATGGATCTAATCAGACCACTTTATCTCATAGAAGAAAAGTACATTGAAAGGTTTATTCAAAACAGTGGAATATGGCCTTTAAATTGTGCCTGTATGGTAACGGCAAAGAAGACCGGGAACAAGAGATATGAAATAAAAGATTTGATTGAGAAGATGAAAGACAACTTTGAGAATGTGGATATTTCTATATTCAGGGCAGCACAAAATGTAAATATGGATGGTATTATTGGATGGGAGAAAGACGGAGAAAAACATTCTTTTCTCGATGAATATTAAACTAAAAAGGACAGGTGAAAAGACATGAGGATGATTTCGTGGAATGTAAATGGTATCAGAGCAAACCTTAAGAAGGGCTTTATGGACTACTTTAATCAGTTGGATGCTGACATCTTCTGCCTTCAGGAAACTAAAATGCAGATTGGACAAGTAGAGATTGAACTGGAGGGGTATTATCAGTACTGGAATGAGGCTGAGAAAAAAGGATATTCTGGAACTGCAATATTTACTAAGGTTAAGCCGATTAGTGATACCTATGGCATGGGAATAGAAGAACATGACAAAGAAGGTCGCATAATAACACTGGAATACGATAATTTTTACCTGGTGAATGTATATACTCCAAACTCTAAATCAGAGCTTGAAAGACTGGATTATCGGATGGTATGGGAAGATGATTTTCGGAAATACCTTAAGGATCTGGAAACAAAAAAACCTGTGATCGTGTGTGGAGACTTAAATGTAGCTCATAAGGAGATTGACCTGAAAAACCCATCAACCAATAGGAGAAGCGCTGGATTTACAGATGAAGAGAGAAATAAGATGACTGAGCTCTTAGACTGCGGATTCATAGATACATTTAGGCACTTTTATCCAGAAATGGAAGATGCATATACCTGGTGGTCGTACATCACTAGGGCAAGAGACAGAAACGTAGGATGGAGAATTGACTATTTCCTTGTTTCTCAGGGGCTTAAGAATAAATTGGAAGATGCCAGAATACACAGTGAAATAATGGGATCTGATCATTGTCCTGTCGAACTTGAATTGAAATGGTGAGAAAGAAGGGGTCGAGATGCTTTATAAACCAAAGCAGATCATAAGAGTTGTATTTGGGCTCTTTCTGTTTGCTGTCGGAATCGTTATGACTGTAAATGCAAACCTTGGAGTTGCACCGTGGGATGTATTCCACCAAGGACTATCAGAAGTTTTTGGAATAACTTTTGGCAGAGCGAACATCATTGTAGGATTTGCGATTATTTTTGTGGACATACTATTAGGCCAGTCAATAGGATGGGCTACAATTATGAATATGTTATTAATTGGTACATTCATAGATATACTTATGCTTAACAACCTTATACCTTTCTTTGATGGTTTTATACCTAATCTGATTATGCTCCTTTTGGGAATCCTCATAGAGGGATACGGATGCTTTATCTATGTTTCAGGAGGAATGGGTGCAGGGCCAAGGGATGGCCTTATGGTTGTTTTGACAAGGAGAACGGGAAAATCCGTAACAGTGATAAAGAGTTCCATAGAAGTTGTCGCTGTAACCGTGGGTATATTGTTAGGTGGGCATTTTGGCATTGGAACGATTATAATGGCTCTGTTTGGAGGAGCTATATTTGAATTTGCTTTTAGAACAGTGAAATTTGATATAAAGAGTGTAAAACACAGGTTTATTCAGGACGATTTAAAACTCATGAGAAGTCGGACATAGACAAGCGGAGAAAGTAGGATACTTTCTCCGCTTGTTCTATTATAGAGTAAATTTTTGATTACGCTCTGTAACTTTCATTATCTTTGTATTTTTTGCCCCCATTTTGTTTATAAACCTATCGATTACTTTATAATCTTCTCCAAAGTGAAGAGGAAAGAAGATTGAAGGGTTGACTTCATTTATGAAATATTCTCCCCCAAGATAATAATACTCGCCCAGCCTGGCGTCGACTGGGAAAAAGGCCAAGTCTGCATTAAGTCCCTTAATCCTCGCAATTTCTGATTTGAATGCCATTTCCATTCTTCTCTTTTCAGATTTTGAATCGTCATCCCAGTACCACCAGTGTAAATCCCCTGCAAAGAATATAGAAATTCCATCCAGATTTAGAATATATGCAACACCCATATCTGTGGACAGCAAGGTATCAATTTTTACTCCACTGACAACCTTGGTTTCATAAGGGGCAATTCTCGTTATATGTTCAGTATTTTGAATGTCTATGTCATCGCTTAGTACATAGGTAAGATTGCTGCTTTCATTAGACCATTTAAAGATTTCCTCATTGTAGTGGTCTGGATGCCCATGGGAGACAAAGACTATTACGGTCTTATCGGTGGGTATATGAATATCGCCTCTAAAATAATCAAAGACGAGAAAATATCTGTCTGTTTCTATGGTGTAGCCGCTATGATAAATATACTCAACTTTTATTCCAAGATTTTTCATATTTAGTCCTCCTTGTACAATGTAGTGAATACTTACCCAATTTTTATCTTATATCCTTTTTACTTTCACCTTTTTTTCACATTTAAGGAATAAAATATAATTGAAGAAAGGGGGAGATGAAAATGGATGAAATAAAAGATGAAGTAATAGATGAAGAGAGAAGATACAGACCCCACTGGTTTAGAATAATAGCAGTTGTAATTATTGCATCGTTTATAGGGGGACTGGGAGGATACTATGCTGGAACAAAGCTTGTGGCTACACCAGCAGAAGCAGCAGTAATACAGGAAGTTACAATAACTCCATCCGACAGCCTGAATACCGTAAGCGCTGTAGCTAAAAAAGCCATGGATTCTGTTGTTGGAATTACAACAGTGCAGACCCAGCGAACATTTTTCTTTGAAGAAGATGTCAGTGGAGTCGGATCTGGAGTCATAGTAAACAGTGATGGCTATATACTGACGAATTCTCATGTAGTAGCAGATGGAAATGCCAAAGAGATAAAAGTTCTTCTCAACAACGGTGAAGAAATCCCGGGAACAGTCTTGTGGAACGATTCCCTTCTTGATCTTGCAGTAGTCAAGGTGGATAAGAAGGGGCTTACAGCTGCAGAACTAGGAGATTCAGAATCGTTAACTGTAGGTGAACTGGCAGTAGCAATCGGGAATCCGCTTGGACTGGAATTTGAAAGGTCTGTTACCAGTGGTATTATTTCTGGACTCAATAGAAGCGTAAGGGTTGATGCAAACAGCGTAATAGATGGTATTATTCAGACAGATGCATCGATTAACCCTGGAAACAGTGGTGGGCCTCTGCTCAATTCACAAGGACAGGTAATAGGAATAAACACTGCGAAGATAACCTCAGCAGAAGGACTTGGATTTGCTATACCAATTAATCAGGCTAAACCAGTAATCGACGAAGTAGTAAGTACGGGAAGCTATGAAGGGGTTACGATTGGAATAACGGGAGTATCTGTTAGTGAATACGAGGCCAGACTTGGGATTGACATGTCTGTAGATGAGGGGGTTGTCATAATAGAAGTAATGCCAGACAGCAATGCTTCAAGGGCAGGAATTCAAAACGGCGACATAATCACGGGAATCGGTGGGAAAGCCATAGGCACGATGACACAGCTTAGAAGACAGCTTTATTCATATAACTTCGGAGACAAAATCGAACTAGACGTTGTCAGAAGTGGAGATGTTATAAAAATCGAAATAGAGTTCAAAAAATAAACAATCTGAGGCTGAGCCTCAGATTGTTTTACATATAAAATTCATCTATATATTCTTCATAGGTCATTGATCTGTCCCTAAATCCGTCAGGGGTAATCTCAATAATTCTGTTGGCTACAGTCTGAATAAACTGGTGGTCGTGTGATGTAAAAAACACGTTGCTCTTAAAATCTCTTAATCCATTATTTACCGAAGTTATAGATTCAAGATCAAGGTGGTTAGTTGGCTGGTCAAGAATTAAGACATTTGCTTCTTTGAGCATCATTCTCGACAACATACAACGAACTTTTTCTCCTCCAGAAAGCACCTTCGCTTCCTTTAATGCCTCATCACCTGAGAATAACATTCTGCCCAGGAATCCCCTAAGGTATATTTCGCTCTGTTCAACAGAGAATTGTCTCATCCAGTCGACCAGATTCAGTTCGCAGTCATTAAAGAAGTGAGAATTATCTTTTGGGAAATACGAAGTAGTAATGGTTTGCCCCCATTTATAGTTGCCGCTATCGGCTTCATCTTCTCCCATTAGAATTTTAAAAAGCATCGTTATTCCGATTTCATCTCCAATGAATGCAATTTTATCGCCCTTGTTGACTCTGAAACTGATATCTTTGAGAGTCTGATTGTCGTCGATCTTCTTGCTTAAATTTTCAACAGTCAGTATTTCGTTTCCTACTTCGCGGCTCATTGTAAATCCAACGAAAGGGTATCTTCTCGTGGAAGGTACTATATCGTCAAGGGTTATCTTTTCAAGGAGTTTCTTTCGAGAAGTTGCTTGTTTTGACTTAGATGCATTGGCAGAAAACCTTGCGATAAAGTTCTGCAAATCTTTGATTTTATCCTCTTTTTTCTTGTTTTGATCCTTCATCATCTGAAGTGCGAGCTGACTTGACTCATACCAGAAGTCGTAATTTCCAGCAAACATTTTTATCTTCCCGAAGTCGATGTCAACCATCTGCGTACAGACTTCATTTAAAAAGTGTCTGTCGTGAGAAACTACAATCACAGTGCCTTCAAAATCTCCAAGAAAATTCTGAAGCCACCTTATGCTTTTGACGTCCAAGTGGTTTGTAGGCTCGTCAAGAATCAGTATGCCAGGGTCGCCAAAGAGCGCCTGTGCCAGCAATACCTTTACCTTATCGTTTCCAGTAAGGTCTTCCACATTTTTATCGTGCAATGAAGTGGGGATGCCCAGTCCTTGCAGCAAAGATGAAGCATTACTTTCAGCACTCCAACCGTCCATTTCTGCAAATTCCTGTTCGAGCTCGGATGCCTTAATTCCATCATCATCAGAAAAATCCTCTTTTGCATAGAGAGCATCCTTCTCTATCATTATGTCGTATAGCCTCTTATTGCCCATAATGACAGTATCAATTACTCCAAAATTATCGTATTCAAAGTGATCCTGTTTTAGAACGCTCATTCTTAAATTAGAAGAAATACTCACTTCACCTGTGTCTGCTTCGATGTCGCCGGAGAGAATCTTTAAGAAGGTACTCTTTCCAGCGCCGTTTGCACCGATTACACCATAACAATTTCCGGGTGTAAAGGTGAGATTAACATCATCAAACAATTTTTGCGTGCCATATCTCAGGCTTACATTATTTACACTAATCAAATTAATTCAATTCCTTTCCTGTCAATTCACCATGCAATTATAACACATCAACAGTCAGCAGACTACGATTTTTAAGTTAAAAGATCATTCTTAAATTTCTCATAGTTTTTTAATAGAGTTATCACTTTCCCATCTTCTCTAATGAAAGTAGGTACACTATCAATTTCATGGATGATCGATAATTCCCTAGCCTCCTCAATTGCATCTTCGAAGCTGCCATCCTCAACAAGAGACATCATTTCATGAATACTTAACCCGGCTTTAAATCCTATGTCATTGACAACTTCCTTGAGAGCCACATTTTTACCTTCTTCAAAAATTTGTCTAAAAGCTTCATTAGCGAAGGCATAGAAGTGTCCAGTCTCCTGCGCATAGAGAGCGGCTCTGTGGAGAAGGCCTGTATTGAATTTCATAAGCTTGTTATTATAAATGAGGCCATATTCTGAGCCCAGCCTTTCTATTCTTTTGAAACTGAAATCAATTTTATCTCTGGGGATTGATTCTTCCAGAGAAGCCCCTTCTGGTGGAACATTTCTATCGAGCTCGTAAGGGTACCATTTAAACTCTACATCGGGCATCTCTTCAGTAATTCTTTTAGCAATTGTAAATCCAATGTAGCAGAATGGACATGCAAAGTCCGAAAATACAATAAATTTTGTCATATTAATTCCTCCTATTTTACTATGTATTAATACATACCCATTTCAATCGATATTGTTCATGTTTTGAATGAGTTTACCAGTTAATAACAAATAACCGTAAAAACATAGTAACTGCAAAGCCAATCGGGTATAATATACCTAACACTCGATCGGAGGATGATATTTATGGCTGGAGAACTACCTGAAAGAAAAGAAATAGACAGAGAACTCACCTGGGACCTGTCCGCAATTTTTAAAGATGAGAATGCCTTTGGCGAGGCTATCAAGAAAGTTGAATTTATTGCTGAGAGAATCATAAGAGATTACAAGAATAATCTGAAGACGCCCGCTGAAATAAATGGATGTCTTGATGAATTGAGAGAGCTTTACATGGTAGGTGGATGGGTGCTTACCTACGCTTCACTTGCTGCATCTGTGGACCAGAAAGATCAGATAGCGCAGGAAAGGGATTTGAAAGCCGAATCACTCGCTGCAAAGGTGTTCAGTAGCCTAAGTTTTATTGACTCTCAGCTATCGGAACTACCAGACGAGATTTTGATAGCAGCAGCTAGAGAGAACCAGGAAAATTCAGGATATCTAGAGGCTATAGTTAGAAAGAAACCCCATGTGTTGCATCCAGAAACTGAGAGAGTTTTGTCTGCTCTAACTGGAACACTTGAAGCCCCTTATCGTATATATAACTCTTCTAAGCTTGCCGATATGGATTTTGGAAGCTTCGAATCTAAAGGAGAAACTCATCCATTAAGTTTTCTGACATTTGAAGGGAAATGGGAGTATGAAAGAGACGCTGAGACAAGGCGTAAGGCATTTGACGTATTCTCTAAAAAACTTGCAGAATATCAGCATACATTTGCTTCTGCTTATCAGACACAGGTTGGCAAAGAGAAAACACTGTCTGAACTCAGGGGTTTCGATTCGGTATTTGATTACCTTTTACACGAACAAAGGGTGACAATGCCTCTGTACAACAGACAGATTGATTTAATAGTAGAGCATTTAGCACCGTATATGAGGCGATATGCCAGACTTATTAAGAAGATTCATGGACTAGAAAAGATGACATTTGCGGATCTAAAGGTTGAAGTAGACCCCGAATACCAGCCTGACACGACTATAGATGAAGCCAAGAATCAGATAAAAGATGCACTTAGTATACTAGGCACAGAATACAGCTCAATTATTGACAGAGCTTTTGGAGAGAGATGGATTGATTTTCCTGCGAACGTTGGAAAATCAACTGGTGCTTTCTGCTCGACTCCATATGGATCTCATGCGTTTGTGCTTTTGACCTGGTCAGGCAAAATGGCAGATGTATTTACTCTAATACATGAGTTGGGACACGCAGGGCATTTCCACCTAACTCATAAAGAACAAAGCATTTTCAATTCTGAACCTTCACTTTATCTTATTGAGGCACCTTCAACTATGAATGAGCTACTTCTCGCTAAGCATCTACTGGATACGACCGATGATAAGAGAAGAAAAAGGTGGATTTTGTCTAGTATAGTATCTAAAACGTACTATCACAATTTTGTCACACACCTTCTGGAAGCTCATTATCAGAGAGAGGTATACAGAATAATAGATGGAGGCGGCAGTGTAAGTGCGCCATTGTTAAATAAACTTAAGCGTGACACTTTAGAAAAATTCTGGGGTGACGAAGTTGAGATAAATGAAGGAGCTGAACTGACCTGGATGAGGCAGCCCCACTACTATATGGGACTATATCCATACACGTATTCTGCGGGATTAACTATTGCCACAGAAGTTTCTGGAAGAATACGAAAAGACGGTCAGCCTGCTGTTGAAGACTGGCTTGAATTCCTAAAAATGGGAGGTACAAAAGATCCAGCAGGTCTTGCCGCAGTTGCAGGCGTAGACATAAGGACTGACGGGCCCTTGATGCATACTATAGATTATATTGGCTCTCTCATTGATGAAATTGAAAAGTTGACTGATGAGCTATGAAAAGAATTATAATACTTTCTTTGGCTGTAGTCTTTATTCTCGGCGGGTGTATCAAAGCACCTGAAAAAATAACAGACATTGTAGACAAAGAAAAGATCAAGGATACAGTAACAGATATTGTTACTAAGAAGCTTGAAGAAAGCGAGCAGTTGAAAATACTGAAAGATTATTATTCCTTCATTCAAGATCGAATGGGTGAAGATAAGCTTCTGAACTTTATAGCAGATAACATTAAGGGGCTTGATGCAGACAAAGCAGACGACATGCTAATTTCCCTTGAAAACTACTTTTCTTCAAAAGGATACGACATGGGAAAAATTCTGAAAGAGGTTTCTCCATACCTGCAATATGGATCTGGTGAGCTTCAGTCGTATTTTGGAATCTGGGATGAAGAGGTAAATGACCAGACTACAGATGGAGAAACTTCCATTATACCAGTTGAGGAAATACTAAAGAGGGCACTTAAGGTTGAAAAGCATATTGAGAAGTTTCCCGAAGGAAAGACCAGGCAAAGGATGGAAGACTTGTACAGATCCTATATGTCTATGAGCATAAAGGGTTTGGGAAATCAGTATATCTACAGCGAAGAAGGAGATAGTACACTTTCTGAAAGTGTGAAAGAAGTATATGAAGAAATAATAAATTCCAACCCAGATTCATGGAGCGGAGGTATTCTAAAAGAATATCTCGATGAAATCAAGGGAGATTCCTTTGATTTAAATGGAGAGAATGCAGCTTTCTTCTATGACCACATTGACGAGATAATTGATAAAATAAAGAGAGACAAAAAATAAAAATCCCACTGAAATCACCAGTTTTACAGATTTCAGTGGGATGTTTTATATCAGTCGGCTAATAATTCTCTTGTACCTGTCAGTATATTTAACAAAATCATAGTCTGTGTTTTTTACAACAGAATTGATAAAACTGTTTCTCTGATATTCAAAGCTCATAGACGGAGTAAGATTTTCTACTTTGTAGAAATAGCGGTTCTTTGTAAGATCTAAAGAGCCTTCATCGATATTTAACGCCCATTCGGCATATTTCTCGATGTAGTCCAGCGTCCTGTTTACATCAGATTTGACTGCATATACATCTGCAAACATGAGAAGATTGTTGCCCATCAGGTAGCTTTCAAGGCTAAAGTCGATAATCAGCTTTCTTTGAAGGGTTGCAAGGTCTAATGCCATGTCAAAGTCTCTTTCTTTAAGTGCAGTGCCCCAAAGACTAGCTAAGGAGATAATCGAATTGTTGATATTATTGAAAAGGCTCTCCTGTTCTATGGCTTTTGCCCTTTCCTTATCTCCAGTTATTGAATAAATTGTAGACAACATAAAGTCGGTGTTGACGTTGACTTTTGGGAGTGTATTGAGGACTTCGATTGCTTTGTCATACTCCTCTTTCATAGTGTATAAGCTACTGAGTACGTATAAAGAGGCTTGCTTAACTTCGAGATCGTCGATAAGAGAAGCTTCTTCAAGCAGGGATATGGATCTGTCAAGGACCCCATTTGCCTGCTCCTCTGTTTCAGCAAGCTGTATGTATTCCTGGAGCAGACTACCCATTCTGAACTTTAGAAAAAGGCTGTTTGGATAAGCCTTTAAGTAGTTCTCACAGATATCAAGGGCATCTTCATAAGTACCGGTCTCAAATTTCTCGGCGCATACAGTGTATATATTAGTAACATCATCGGGTTTTAATTCTGTTTCAAACATTAAAAGAGCATCTAAAGTTGTTCCTAAAAGCCTTGCAATTGGTGACAAGAGAGTTATGTCGGGGTATGCTGCGGATTCTTCCCACTTTTCGACTGTTTCGGCAGTAATGCCCAATGCACTTGCCAGCTGTTCGTGAGTCAGTCCTTTATTATGTCTTAGTTTTTGAATGGTGCTTCCTATTGACAGCTTCATGTAAACCTCCTTAAATCACGATTCAGAATCAGTCATTTCTGCAACCTATTTATAATTATACCCTATTGTGTTAAGATTAATAAGGATATATTAGGAAGGGGACAGAGAAATGTTAAAATTAATGAGATACCTAAAGCCTTATGTGGCCACAATTACACTTGTGCTGGTGCTTACACTTGCGGGTGTTTTTTCAGAGTTGCTGCTGCCTAGACTGATGGGGAATATAGTTGACAAAGGTGTTGCGGAGGGTGACCTTCAATATATATACAGAACTGGAGTAATGATGCTGTTAATCTCCATAGTTGGGACTGCTGCGACAGTTACATCCAGATATCTGTCTTCTAAGGCTGCGCTTGCGTTTGGCAGAGACTTAAGAAGTGATGTCTTTAAAAAAGTTGAAGGTTTTTCGATGAATGAAATCGACAAAATTGGTACTGCATCCCTGATAACCAGGACGACAAACGACGTCAGTCAGATGCAGAATGTGGCGATAATGTCCATGAGGATGATGCTGAGAGCACCTTTCATGATGGTAGGCGGTATAATCATGGCAGTTACTACCAATCAAAAACTTTCTGGAGTTCTTTTAATATCGGCGCCTATTGTAATAGCAGTCATAGCCATAGTAGGAAAGATGGGTTATCCACTTTTTAAAGAAATACAGAAAAAAATCGACAATCTGAACAGAGTTCTTAGAGAATCGCTGACAGGTATAAGAGTAATAAGAGCGTTCAATAAGACAAGTTATGAAAAGGACAGATTCAACTCAGCAAACAGAGAACTGACAGAAACATCATTAAAAGTTGGAAGAATAATGGCTGTTATGATGCCATTTTTAAACGTGATAATGAACTTTACCATAATTGGAGTTATATGGTATGGAAGCAGACTGATTGAGCTGAGAGGGTTAGAAGTAGGTCAGATGATGGCTTTTATACAGTACGTCTCTCAGATTATGTTTTCTATGATAATGGTTTCTATGATTTTCATAATGCTTCCAAGAGCATCTGCCTCTGCCGAGAGGATTAATGAGGTTCTGGAGGTTGAAACTGAAATAATAGATGGAACTGATACTATAGAAGGTACAATAGCGAATGGAATTCTCACATTGAATGGAGTTACTTTTAAGTATCAGGATGCCTCTACTCCAGCGGTAAGAGATATCAGCTTTTCAACGAAGAAAGGTGAGACCACTGCAATTATCGGAGGAACAGGTTCAGGGAAATCCACATTATTAAATCTCATGATGAGATTTTACGATGTGACTGAGGGGGAAATACTAATAAATGGAATAGATATAAGCGCTATTCCACAGGAGGAACTGAGGAGCAGATTTGGATTGATAGCTCAGAAGGCAGTTTTGTTTACTGGAACGATTAGGGAAAACATTCTCTTTGGCAGAGAGGATGCGACTGACGAAGAGATTGAAGAAGTTTTGAAGATAGCGCAAGCCTGGGACTTTGTTGAGGATAAAGAGGAAGGTCTTGAGCACGTTCTTGCCCAGGGTGGAAAAAATCTCTCAGGTGGTCAGAAACAAAGACTAGCCATAGCAAGAGCTCTAATAAGAAAACCAGAATTTTATTTGTTTGACGACAGTTTTTCTGCACTGGACTTCAGAACAGACAGGCGCTTACGAGAAGCTCTTAAACCATACACTGCCAATTCGGCAGTCATCGTCGTAGCTCAGAGGGTAAGCACGATTAAAGATGCCGAAAACATAATAGTTCTCGATGAAGGAAGAATTGTCGGAACTGGAACTCATGATGAACTTATAGATAAGTGCAGTGTCTACCGCGAAATAGTGGTATCACAGCTAGGAGAGGAGGCTGTACAATGAGCGAGAATAAAAGAGAAAAAAGCCCACGCCAAATGATTGGAAGAGGCGGTCCTCCAGGATCTGGCATGATGAGAGCACCTGAAAAAGCAAAAAATTTCAAAGGTACACTGAAAAGACTCCTCGGTTATCTGAAGCCTTATAGTATGCTAATGTTTTTAGTTGCTTCAGCAGCTGTGCTCAGTACTCTGTTTGCGATAATAAGTCCAAGAGTAATGGGTAACATAACAACTCACATATACGAAAGCATAGCCTCAGGTACTGGAATAGACAAGACATTAATTATAAGAATCCTTACAATCCTTGGAGGATTATACCTGCTTTCAGGAATATTCACTTATGCTCAACAATTTATAATGGCTGACATATCACAAAAACTAGTATATGACCTGAGAAAGGATATAAACGAAAAACTTCACAGGCTGCCATTAAAATACTATGATTCACAAACTACAGGAGAAATATTAAGCCGTGTTGCAAATGACGTGGACACCATAAGCTCTACTCTCCAGCAAAATGTCACCCAGGCGCTTTCATCGGCAATTACCCTTGTGGGAATACTGATTATGATGATAATAATCAGCCCTGTGATAACGATGATAACACTTATTACAATACCACTTACAATACTGCTCACAAAGAATATTGCTAAAATTTCACAAAAATATTTTGCATCACAGGCAAAGAGTCTGGGACAGATAAATGGGCATATTGAAGAGAATTTTTCCGGGCATTCAACTGTAAAAGCCTATGGAAAGGAAAGCAAATCAATTGCAGACTTTGAAAAAATCAATGCAGAATTGTATGAGCACGGGTGGAAATCACAATTTATTTCAGGCATTATCATGCCGCTGATGCAGTTGATCAACAGTCTTGGATATATCTTTGTAGCAGTAATGGGTGGAATCCTAGTTATCAGGGGAGCTCTTCCCATAGGAGACGTTCAGGCTTTTATTCAGTACTCTAGACAATTCAATCAGCCGATAATGCAAATCGCTGAAGTAATAAATATATTCCAGTCGACAATTGCTTCTGCTGAGAGAGTATTTGAGTTATTGGATGAGACTGAAGAAGAAAAAGACCCAGAAGACAGTATGGATAAAGATGGCAGGAGTTCAGATGTAAAATTTGAAAAAGTTACTTTTGGCTATTCAAAGGAAAGACCTCTTATGGAGAACCTCGAACTTGAAGCATGTTGTGGTGAAACTGTAGCCATAGTTGGACCAACTGGGGCTGGTAAAACCACACTGGTCAATCTTTTGATGAGATTTTACGAAGTAGATGGTGGAAAGATTACAATAGACGGTATTTCCACAAGGGATATGACGAGGCATGATTTAAGAGCAAAATTTGGGATGGTACTTCAGGACACTTGGCTTTTCAATGGTACTATAAGGGACAATATCGCCTATGGTAGTGAAAATGCAACTCCAGAAGAAATAATCAGAGCGGCGAAGTTAGCACAGGCAGATCACTTTATTAGGACTCTGCCACAGGGTTATGATACTGTGCTAAATGAGGAAGCTTCAAATATTTCTCAGGGTCAAAAACAGCTTCTCACCATTGCCAGGGCAGTTCTGGCAGATCCGTCAATACTAATTCTTGACGAAGCCACTTCCAGCGTAGACACTCGTACTGAAATTCTCATACAACGGGGAATGGATCTCTTGATGAAGGGAAGGACCAGTTTTGTAATAGCCCACAGGTTATCGACAATAAAGAACGCTGACATTATCCTCGTTATGAACGCGGGAGCAATAATTGAAAAAGGAACACATGAAGAACTTATGGAGAGAGATGGTTTTTACGCATCTTTGTACAATAGCCAGTTTGCAGCGTGATTTCAAATTGCCAGCAATACACGCTTTAAAAAGTTGCGAGTTTAGTTATAGTATCAATGGGTATCTATCCGTTTGAACGGAGGGATATGCTAATGAATGTTCTTGACGTCAGACAGATTGAGTCGCGATACAAGCATGTAAAGATATTTGACATGTTCTATAGCCTTGACAGTGGTGAAAAAATGGAAATAATCAACGACCATGATCCAAGGCCACTACACTATCAGATGCTTGCAGAAAACGAAGGGCAGTTTGAATGGAGATATCTGGAAGAAGGCCCCGAAGTATGGAGAGTTGAGATAACGCGAAAATAGACCATCCGGTCTATTTTTTTTGCAAAAAAATTATCCCGATAAAATTAGTAGGAATTTAACAAAAATGTAGTATAATATAATTTGGAATCAAGGAAGGAGGATTTTGTTGAATAAATATTTTGATGTAACAGAAAAAGTTTACGATATAACTGAAAGATACCCGGAGACTTTAGATGTATTTGCAGCCAATGGATTTGAGCATCTTAAAAACGAGAAAATGCGAAAAATCATGGGTAAGACAATAACAGTTGAAATGGCTTGCAAAACAAAGAAAGTCAATTTGGATATATTTGAGGAGAAATTGGTCGAGGTAATACGTCAAACCAGGGAGAACATAGACCTCTCTCTAAACGATACAAAAAAAGATTCTGGCGGAAAAGTAAAAATGCTGGGAGTACTGCCTTGTCCTGTTAGAATACCGTTGATGGAGAACTTCTCTGAATGGTTAAAAACTCATGAAGAGACTCTTGGAACTGGGATAGACTATGATTTTAAGGCAGCTAACGTCGGAGTTCAATGGATAAGAGATGAGATTGAGCACTCATCAGCAGAAGAGCTCGCTGACCTGTTTATGTCTGCTGGTTTTGATCTTTTCTTTGATGAAAGGCTGATGGGTAGGTTTAAATCACAGGGAGTATTCAAAGATCTTTCTGGATTCAAAAAATTGAATAAAGATTTAGATAATGAAAAAGTATCTCTAAGAGACCCTCAGGAGCAATACACAGTATTTTCAGTTGTACCTGCTGTATTTCTTGTAAATACTGATGAACTGAATGGACGAACAAAACCTGAATCCTGGGAAGATTTGCTAAATGGTGATTTTGAAAGATCAGTATCACTTCCTCTTAATGATTTTGACTTATTTAATGCAATGCTTCTTACCATATATAGATATTTTGGAGAAGATGGCATAAGAAGGCTGGGAAGAGCACATATGAGAAGCATGACCCCTGCAGAAATGGTGAAATCAAACGTTAGGAATACCAGTTCAGGCATACCAACAGTCACAGTGATGCCGTATCTATTTGCAGGTATGGTCAGAGAAGAGAGTCCGTTAAAAGCAGTCTGGCCAGAAGAAGGGGCAATAGCTAGCCCAATTTTCCTTTTGACGAAGGAATCGTCCAGAGAAGAAGTTAAACCGATAGTCGATTATCTTTTATCTAAAGAAGTGGGACAGCTATTGGCAACAAATGGCAAGTTTCCATCCACAAATACAGAAGTTGACAACGGCTTAAGAGAAGATCAAAAATTTATGTGGCTAGGATGGGACTTTATCAATTCTCACGATGACCTCGGGGCATTGATAAACTACTGCATGGAAATATTTTATGAAGAGTCAGGAGTTGAAAAATGAATCTTGTAATTTTTTCAGGACCGCCTTCCTCAGGGAAGACGAGTATAATTCTAAAGACGATAGATGCAATGAAAAAAAGAGACTTAAAAGTAGGGGTAGTTAAGTTCGACTGCCTTTCAACAGACGATGACATCCTATATGAAAAGGCAGGAATACCTGTAAAAAAAGGCCTGTCAGGGGCTCTCTGCCCAGATCATTATTTTGCTTCGAATATTGAGGAAGTTGTTCAGTGGGGGATAAAATCAGAACTAGATCTTTTGATTACAGAATCTGCAGGTCTGTGCAACAGATGCTCCCCGTATATAAAAGAGATTAAAGGAGTTTGTGTAATCGACAACTTGTCAGGCATCAACACTCCAAAGAAGATAGGGCCTATGTTAAAAGCAGCCGACATAGTTGTAATAACAAAAGGGGACATAGTTTCTCAGGCAGAAAGAGAGGTATTCTCTTCTAAAGTAAACTCCGTCAATCCCAGGGCGACCATTATGCATATAAATGGTCTTACGGGGCAGGGAGCTTATGAACTGAGCACGCTTTTATTTGAGGAGAGTGCTCATATAGACAGTGTTCAAGGTATGGAATTAAGATACCCAATGCCAAGTGCATTGTGCTCGTACTGCTTAGGAGAAACCAGGATAGGTGAAGCTTTTCAAATGGGCAACGTAAGAAAAATTGAGCTAGGTGATGAATATGCATAGCAGAACTAAGATTGGGATACTTCTGGAGAACTATCCTTTTGTTGCAGGGTGGGCTGTTGAAAATAAAGTCGACATAGATGGTAAAGAAGATCTGTCTCTTGAAGAGTTACTTAATGGAATTAGTGAAGAAGAAGCAGAAAATATGGCTATAGACAGAGAAGGACTCATGGAAAGCCTCGATGCTTTCGTCGAGCAGATGAAGAGCTTTCTCGGAATTAAGGAAGATGCGCAAGTTGAGAGTCTGACTATCCTTCCAGGTACGGATAAATCTGGTGAAAGAGAGAATTTTGTCTCATTGACGGTAAGTAAATCACAGATAATATCAATTGTAGGTCCAACTGGATCTGGTAAGTCCAGACTTTTGGCAGATATAGAGTGGGCAGCACAAAATGATACCCCTACTGGAAGGAGTATACTGATTAACGGAGAACAGCCAGACAGAAAGTGGAGATTTTCCTCAAACAACAAACTTGTAGCTCAGCTTTCTCAGAACATGAACTTTGTAATGGATCTTACAGTAATGGAATTTTTGCAGCTTCATGCAGAAAGCAGAATGGTAATAGATATTGAGGGTACAATAGATAGAATAATTGCTGAGGCCAATAAGTTAGCAGGTGAAAAATTCGATCCAGACACCCCTGTTACTGCTCTCAGTGGAGGTCAATCGAGGGCTCTGATGATAGCAGATACGGCAATTCTCAGCTCATCACCTATAGTTTTGATAGATGAAATTGAGAATGCTGGAATCGACAGGAGAAAAGCACTGGACCTTCTCGTCAGCGAAGATAAAATTGTCCTTATGGCTACTCACGATCCAACACTGGCGCTGATTGCAGATAAGAGGATTGTAATTCGCAATGGAGGCATAGCTAAAATAATAGAGACAAGCTCTGAAGAAAAGAGTATACTGGAAGAACTGGAGAAAATCGACGGCTTTATCCAGTCCATGAGAACCAGTCTCAGGCTGGGAGAAGTGTTAAGTCAGTAAATTTGATTATATAAGGAGGAAAAAGATATGCACGACGGATGTACAGGCAGTTTTGGCACGGGAAGAGAGGTAGTCGACAAAATCAGAACTATGGGATTTAACAACAATCCAATGGCTCCTGGAGTGATGATAAATTGTATTGAATGTGGCAATACTTTTGAGATGACTCATCTTGAAACAAAATGCCCACACTGCAATATGACTTACGGGGTGACTCCCTGCTCAGCAGCATATCCTGACAGGATAAAGGCAGCAGGAGTAGGGTATTAAGAATTAAAGAATAATTTAGGCTGGAAACCTGTTTACTGCAGGACTCCAGCCTTTTCGTTGTGGTACTATGTCAGTTTCATTCGCGTTTTAATTGGGTAATACTAAATATGGAAATCATAACCAGGAGGTGAGGGTATGACGGAATGGCTACTGTCCATTGCGCTTAAAGAAAACAGAGACTATGGGAACAGACACGTCAGAATAAAAGTTGGATATCTGGCAGGAACAGTTGGAGTCATCATCAATCTGGTGCTTGCCATAACAAAACTTTCCATAGGATTAATAATATCATCAATTGGCGTCGTGGCAGACGGAGTAAATAATTTTGCTGACTCAGCATCTGCTGTTGTCACCCTTCTGGGTTTTAAACTTTCAAATATGCCTGCAGACAAGGAGCATCCGTATGGTCATGGGAGACTAGAATACGTCTCAGCACTTATCGTTGCCTTCATGGTAATAGTTGTGGGACTGCAGTTTATAAGGTCATCCTATGAAAGAATTATAAATCCTGAACCAGTTGAATTCCAACTCATTCCATTTCTAATTTTGGGATTTTCAATTCTTTTTAAAGTATGGTTGAGCATATTCAACAGAGAATTAGGAAATAGAATCAATTCAACAGGATTAAAAGCGACAGCAACCGATGCGCTGGGAGACGTATTAATAACTTCGGTTGTAGTTCTTTCCATTGTTACCGGACAGTTTACCAAGCTTCCAATCGATGGAATTGTTGGAGTTGTGGTTTCTCTTTTTATTATCTATGCTGGTTATTCGCTGGTAAAAGATACTATAAGCCCTCTTATTGGGGAAGCCCCTTCTGATGAGATAACAGATGCAATATACGATGAAATTATGACCTATGACTATATTACAGGAGCTCATGACCTGGTCATCCACTCGTATGGAGCAGGGAGAACAATGGCTACAATTGATGTAGAGTTTCCGGGGAATATAGATGTCATAACGATTCACGATGTAATAGATCAAGCTGAAAGGGAGGTTGGCGAAAAATTTGATATGACCCTCGTCATTCATATGGATCCAATTGGGACAGAATCTCCTGAAAGGCAGAAACTGAGGAACAAAGTTAAAAGAATAGCTAAGGAAGACAAAAGAGTCAAGTCGATCCACGACTTTCACCTGGAAGAGACCGAAGATGGGATTACAATTGAGTTTCATGCTGTAGTAAGCGGAGAATTGATTGAGAAAGGTAAGAGCTTTGAAGAAGTTAAAAGAGAACTAGAGGAAAAGGTCGAACAAAATATAGAGACAGCAAAGTGTAAAGTAATACTGGATATAGATTTTTAGCATAGGAGAGGTATTATGGACAAGAAAAAGCAAATTGAATTAATAACTGAACACATAAGAAGGGGAGAAAAACCTAGGGAATTATTTAAGCTTGGCGTTGAAATAGAACATTTTGTCCTATGGGAGGACAGCTTAAAAACTGTGTCCTACTATGGAGCCGATGGGGTAGAAACTACTTTAAGAGAAATCAGTAAGAATGGGTGGGAACCTTCATTTGAGGGAGATTATATGCTTGCTCTGAAAAAAGGAGACCTTACCATAACTCTTGAACCTGGAAGTCAGTTGGAAGTAAGTATTGAGGCAAAGAAAGAAATTTCAGAGATAGAGGAAAGCTATATGAGATTTCTGGATGAGCTCCTACCAGTTTTAGAGTCAAAAGGGCAGGTTCTGGCGGCATTGGGCTATCATCCAGTAACGAGGATAGAAGAAATCACTCTGCTGCCAAAGAAGAGATATGATATCATGTTTGACTACTTTAAGAATAAGGGCTCACATGCTCACAACATGATGAAGGGGACAGGAGCTTTCCAGGTGTCTATAGATTACTCTGATGAAAATGACTACAGGAGAAAATTCAGGGTTGTAAATGCACTTGCACCTGTATTCTACGGACTTTTTGAGAATGCACTGTTTTTTGAGGGCGAACCCTGTATAACTCATAACCTTAGAGCTTATGTCTGGATGAACTGCGATAACGACAGGGCAGGAACTGTTGAAGCAGCATTAAAAGACGACTACTCGTATGAAGATTACGCTAAATATCTCCTGGAAAAACCACCAATTTTTACAATTCGAGATAATGAAATAGTTCAGACACACGACAAGAAAATATTTGAAATAATGGATGTTGACGATATATCTGAAAAAGAAGTTGAGCACCTTATGACTATGTTTTTTCCAGATGCCAGAACTAAAGACTACATTGAAATACGAATGATGGATTCTGTGCCGTACCCTTTGAACATGGCAGCTGTTGCACTTATAAAGGGGACTTTATACGACGAGGACAATCTGAAGAAGTTGTACGAGTTTGCAAAGCCAGTGACAGCAAAAGACATACTAGCTTCAAAGATTGAGCTGCTGGATAAGGGCATGGATGCAAAGGTTAATGGCAAGTCCGTACTTGAAATCGGCAAATGGATGCTTGAGATGGCTAGAAGTTCTTTGGGGGATGAATCTAAATACCTTGAACCGCTGGAAGAGCTCTTGATGCAAGGTAAAAATCCTTATGTGTTTACAAAAGAGAATTTTCACAGAGAAGACAGAAGAGAAGCTGTGCAATGGGCTATACTCAGGAGGTGATGCCGTTGAGAGGCGCAGAAATCAATCAGAAATACCTTGGTATGATAATAGAGAGCGGTAAAAAATACCTTAATGATTATAATATTACCGTAGAAAAGGTGAAGAACTCCAGTGCTCAGTACAAGGGTAAGCCTGTACCATTTTTATACAGCCCTATGTTTTTTTCACCTGAAGAAGAGGAATTTTTAAAAGATGTAGTAAAAAAGATTACGAACATTGGAAATAAAGTCACAGACAAATATATCGAAAGTGCAGAATACAGGAAGGGCTATGGATTTCCTAAATTCATAGAAGAGATGATATTAAGAGATAATAAATATAAAGACCACTTTCCTGTCGGTAGATTTGATATTTTTTACAATAGTCCTGGTGATTTCAAGTTCTGCGAGTTAAATACAGATGGGTCATCTGCAATGAATGAGGACAATACAATCGCAAATATTTTGTTAGAATCAGAAGCGCTTAAAGACTTTAACAAAGAATTTGACATGAAAAATCGGGAGCTTTTTGACACGTGGGTTGATGCCAGCTTACAGCTCTACAGGCAGTGGAAGGGAGTGGACCACAAGCCAAATGTAGCTATTGTGGACTTTGTCGAAAGTGGCACATCAGCAGAGTTTCTTGAATTTAAGAAAGCATATGAAAAGAAGGGCTTAGATTGCATCATAGCTGACCCTAGAGATTTAGTATATAAAGATGGTGGGCTTTACAAAGATGAATACAGAATAGACCTAGTGTACCGCAGAATCGTTACTTTCGAGCTGATTCAGAAATACGAGGAAGTGCCAGATTTCATAAAAGCATATATGGACGATGTAATGTGTACAATTGGCACTATAAGAAGCCAGGTTATTCACAATAAGCTCTTCTTTAAGAGACTTCACGATGCCGACACTAAGGCTTTCTTGACGGATGAAGAAAATGAATTTGTGAAAAAGCATATACCGTTTACAGGGATACTTGGAAATGATGAGAATGTCAGGTCAGAGGTTGTGAAAAACAAGGACAGGTATATTTTAAAACCAATGGACATGAACGCTTCTCAGGGGGTCTACATTGGTAAGGACATGGATGGCGAAAATTGGAAAGAAGCTGTTGAAAAATCTTTTGACAGTGACTATCTGTACCAGGAATTTGTGGAGCCACCAGTGAGAGCATTTCCAGTTTTTCATGATGGGGAATTTACATCTGAACAAATGAAGTCGATTGTAGGACTCTTTGCATACAATGGAGAATACTCAGGAATATATACAAGGCTTAGCAGAAGTAACATTATATCTGGAGTAACAAATTATTATGCAGTTCCAAATATAATTGCATTCAAAAAATAACAAAGGACCGAATTTTTTCGGTCCTTTGTCTGAGCCATGGAGGGCTTCAATGATTATGCTCCTCGCAGAAGGAGCCTCCTGAGTTCAGATTTCCTCTGACATAGGCTTCTGCTACGTCAGCTATGGAGCCCGAAGCTCCGCATATTACCTGGATACCATTTCTTTCGAAAATATTTGCCGCACTTTGTCCCATCCCGCCTGCAATAATTGTTGCAACTCCCTGCTCATGCAGAAAATTTGGCAGGAATCCAGGCTGGTGCCCTGGGTTTGGAATTGTCTTCCACTCTTTTACTAAGCCTTCTTCAACAGAGAAACATTCAAAGGCTTCGCAGTGTCCGAAGTGCTGTGCCACTTTTTTTTGGTCTGAAGCAATTGCTATTAGCATGCGTCAATCCTCCCTGTATAATATATTTAATGACTTTTCATAGATCTCTTCTATTGCATCCTTTGCAGGACCTTCTTTTTCAATCAGTGTTTTTCCCTGATTTACAAGTTTTGGCGCATCTGCATCAAATGGAATAGTTCCAACAAATTCAATATCATTAGTTTTACAGTATTGAATGATTTTTTCTGTGTTTTCTATGTGTAGATCAAACTTATTAACACATACGGCTAGTTTTGCAGGGAAACCCTGTGAAGTTTTAATGATCCTCTCCATATCGCTAAATCCAGAGATAGTGGGTTCAGCGACCAGTAAAACCAGATCAATGCCGCTTATTGAAGCGATAACTGGACATCCAATACCTGGAGAACCATCAATAATAGCCAGTTCTTCATTTGCAACATTTTTGTATAGATTCTTCTTAACTTCTGTTACAAGAAGCCCTGAGTTTCCGCTTCCCATTTCAAGTTCAGCTGTGGAAAATACGTGGTCGTTTTTATATAAGCTCAGACGACCTGTAACTCTGTCAACCATTTCAACAGCTTCAACTGGGCATACCAGTTGGCATACTTTGCAACCTTCGCAAGAAAATTGATTCACAACGTAAGTTCCATCAGTTACATCGATAGCATTAAACCTGCAACTCTGCCTACATAAGTCACATGATATGCATTTCTCAGAATCGATGAGAGCTGTAGGAAGACCATAATAATCAGAGTTTATTGGTTCAGTTTCCTCGGTCATTACGAGGTGCAGATTTGGAGCATCTACATCGCAGTCTGCATAAGCCTTTGAATCACTAAGCTTAATAAGTGAGCTTGCCAGAGTGGTTTTTCCAGTGCCGCCTTTTCCGCTTAATATAAGTAGTCTCTTCAAGCTCGCATCCCCTCCTTGACAGAATCTAAGAGTTCTGTAAACATCTTGTTAATCTCTGTGTCCTTTTCAACAGCAAGTTCTCCATCGGCTATAAAATTGCTGATGTCCTTTCTCCAGGGTATATCCAGAAGAATTGGTATGCTGTTTTCATCACAGTACAATTTTGAGGGATTGTCTTCGCCGTCTGACTTATTCAAAACAACACCGTAAGGCTTGTCAAATATCTGAACGAGTTCATGTACCATCTTCAGATTGTGCGCTCCAAAGGTGGTTGGCTCAGCCACGAGTATACAGTAATCAGCGTCCTTGACTGAGTCCATAACAGTACATGCACTTCCTGGTGGACTATCGATTATAACAATTTCCTCTCCTTCAGGGATAGAAGAAATGAGCATGTCTATTATCTTAGTACCAGACTCTTCCCCTGGCGTGAGGTTACCAGTAAGAACGTCGACTTCTTTGTATCTGCGCCGTTCAATTTTGCCAATGCTTCTGTCGACTTCTGTTATTGCATTCTGAGGGCAGACTATTTTACACCCTCCACAAGAATGACAAATAGTGTCAAAAACTTTAATTTGACCAGATATTAAGGCGAGCGCATTAAAAGCACAAAAATCGACGCACTTTCTACAGCCGTCACAAAGGTTGTGGTCTACCTTTGGAATTGGTAGATTTACCATTGTCTCTTCCAGAACAGGACCTTTAAGGAACAGATGGCCATTTGGTTCCTCAACGTCGCAGTCCAGATAGAGAGATTTTCCGGATATCGCTGCAATATTAGAAGCGACAAAGGTCTTTCCGGTACCGCCTTTGCCGCTTAGTACTGCTATTTTCATTAATGTCCGTGATGTCCCCTGTGAATGCTCGACAACAATCTGAGCTGGCCATCCTTAAGTAACTTGATGTTATCCATCAGCGTGCCACTTTCAGACTTGTAGATTTCAATGTCTGCGGAATTCAGCACGTTAAATGCATTCTCTCCCAACTGTGGGGTTATAACTTTTTCTACTGAACTATCTACTACAATCTGAGCAGCTTTTACACCTGCTCCACCCTGACTCATAGCAGCAGTGTTAACTTTGAACTCTGCTTGTTCAGTTTTATCGTCATAAATCAAGTAGTAGAGAGACCGCCCAAAGTTGTCGCTAATAGGGCTGTTTAAGTCTGTGTCGTTAGCTGGTAAACCAATTCTCATCAGTTAATCCTCCTGTGACTTACGTCTTGCAAGAGCGTCTTTGGCAGCCTTAAGCTCTTCCTCTAACCAAGATATTTCATCTTCTAAGAATTCTTTTTCGTCTGTATCGTAATATGGATCAGAGTCATAGCTCCAGAACATCCTACCGAAACCTCTTCTAAATCCCATCCCTCTACCGTAACCTGCTCCTCTGCCATAACCTTGCATCATGCCAGGAGCAAATCTTCTTACACAGTATCCCATTCCTCTTCCCGTCATTTGACCTCTCCCCATAGGGCCTGTCATATCGTATCTGGGCATTGCTAAAACCTCCTTTAATTGATAACCATTATCTATTATCATTATATAACATATCGGGCATATGTCAATAATTAAAATAATTCTGAAATTTCTCTGATTATGGAAATAAACAATGGAATATTGTATACTTAAGTTGAAAAGACAGTCCAAATGTATTAGAATTAGCTATGTTTCCATATATTGAACTGTAACAATAAAACGAGGTGTAGCAATGAAAGCAATGATAGTAGGAGCGGGCAAGCTAGGTGCAAAGCTTGCAGAGTTTTTTGTAGATGAGAATATCGACGTTACTGTAATGGATAGCAATATTAGGGTACTTGAAAGAATAAACGAGCACCTTGACGTGCTGACTGTGGCTGCAAACGGGATAGATATTAAAATGCTGAAAGAGCTGGACATAAAGACATACGATCTTTTAGTCGGATCTACTGAAAACGATGAGACCAATACTCTCATATGCACTCTTGCAAAAAAACTTGGATGTAAAAAAACTATCGCAAGAATAAGAAATCCTGAATATATGCAGCAAATAGACTTTTTAAAGAGTGAGCTAGGAATAGATCATATA
>JAVEXI010000073.1:0-6115 GCA_034004165.1 Gudongella sp.
GCTGGTGAAGGGTACTTGCGCAGTGTCGCGGTACAAAATATTTTGATGCCTGAAATTTATCCCGGGCAGGATTTTAATTGCGGGCAGATGCGCGTGTCCGGGTGCATGTAGCATTACAAATTAGTCTTGGGTGCAGGAACTGACAAAAACCGTGACAAGCTTATTGACCCTACCGTCCGTGTTAGTGTTAGTGATTTTATTTTTTGTCTTGGTATGCAGTCCTGTAAATTTGTTAACAATCACGGAATTGTCTATTTGCAAGCTCTTTTAAAAGCTTGGATTGCGCATCGGCCTGTGCGGCTTTTAAATGTGCTTGCAAAATGAGAATCATCCTAATTCAAGGCTAATGCTTTCAATTTGTTTTTTCGATTCTTGACGAAGATTAAAAGCACTCCTCATTTTTTCGCTAACTAATTTGACAATTTCAGCGTCGGGAATATTTATTAGAATATTTGATAGGTCATTATCTGATAGGCTTGGAATTGCGGCACCAGTCCTATACATATAGACTTGTTTTATAAATGCATCACTCTTAAAAAAGTAAAGTAAGAAATAAGGATCTATTTTGAAATTCCTTAACACTCTAAATCCATTTGTGCAAACGCATCCGTTATACTCTTCTGTAACAAGTGCCGTTGCATGTTTCTTTGTTCCAATAGAATTGCCGGCAACAGCAGTAATTATATCACCAGAATTAATTTCGTAAGATGCTCTACTCGGCAATTCATGGACTTGGTAGGAAGTTGAATTAATAATTTCGAAAGAATGAGTATTAATATCGGAGAGTTCCACATACTCAACAGTCTGATCAGGTATATTTAACTTCTTACTTTTTATCTTAACTATATCAACAAGTTCTCCTAGTTTCTTTGAGTTTTTCCCTTCCAGACTATTTATCATTTTTCTGTTCTCGGGTGAATAATAATCAAAATCAAACCGGCCATTAATTTCTTTAAAATCAATTGAGAAAGAATTTTCCGAAATAATATCCTTTCTCTTCTGAAATGCTTTGTAATCTTGAATTACTTGAGAGAAATCTTCATCTAGTATTGGATTACCTAAGTTGTCTTTTATGAGTAATCCATAATTGTCCCTTTTGTAAATTGGAGTTCCATTTTTGTTGCCCTGATAACCAGGTTTGCAAATTTTACCAAAGAAAACAGGGTATTCAATTGTTTTGTTAAGAGAGTCTTTTTCTAAGAAAAGTATAGATGTTTTAACGCCTGTTCCATAGGGAATAAAAGTTTCTTGTGGTAAGTTAATGATTGCTAGGATTTTTGCTTTAAGTTTTATGTAATTTCTTAGGTACTCTAATGATGAATTTTCAAAATGACCATTTGGTAGGACAATACCCAATCTACCTCCTTCTTTAAGTAGTTGAATGCACCTCTCTATGAAAAGTATCTCAGCTGGAACTCCGTTACTAAGAGTCTTTGTTTTAGAATAATTATTATCCCCATAAATCCATTTATGCCCAAGATCATATTGAGATAGCACTCTTGAATTTGTGATTTTTCCAACAGTTCCAAAGGGAGGATTTGTTAATATTACATCAAATCCTTCCATTATATCTTTTTTCGATTCATTTGCAATTAGCAATTTTATTTCATCTAGATCATCTAGAGAATTTGCGCATAAAATGTTAGCCTGTTCATTATACTCGAGTAATAGCTTCATCTTAGCTATTCTTGCAATACTTTTGTTGATGTCGATTCCAAAGAGATTGTTTAATATAAAGCTTTCTCGATGAAGATTTGGATACTTTTTGGACAGGAAATTCAAAGATGAGATTAAGAAGCCACCACTTCCACAAGCAGGATCAAGAATATATTCGTCAGGTTTTGGTTGAATTATTTGGACACAAAAGTTAATTACAGGCTCTGGTGTAAAGAATTGCCCCCTGCCACCCTTTTCTTGGTGCTCCAGAAATTTTTGGAATGCTAGTCCTTTTGCATCTGTTGATGAGTCAGATAAATGAATGGATTGCAGTTTATTGACAGTAAATCCTAAAGATATTGCTGAAAGTCTGATTTTATCATCCTGATCAAAAATATTTTTAAATTCTTTTTTTGTGGTCTCGAATAAATTATTTAATCTATCTAAAAAATCAGGTGATGAACTTGAATGCTTTAAGTCATTAAATTCTTCCGAAGTAATTCTAAAAAGCTTTTGACTGTTATTCTCATCAGAAATCTTGACAAATAGAATTTTGACAAACTCTTCTAAGGTTTGTTGGGTTGACAATCCGTCATTTGCATAAATGTAATTATGTATCTCTTCAAATCTTTTGAGAAGATCATCTACTTTTGATAAGCCCAGGTCGAGAGTTAAGTTCATAGTTTACACATTTGTGACAAATATAATACACATTTGTGTAATTATGCAAATTTAGTTTTCAACACTAATATTTCTATTGTCAATCTGCATTTCAGCTTCATTTATTGCATCCTCTGAATCAAGAGTTTCGTAGACATCCTCAAATTTTTCATACCATTCGTCTGATAAAACTATACTTTGATTTCCTTTATCGTCAGTAAATACAAAGCCCATAATATAGTTCTGTTGTAGGTGGTCCGCATCATCTCCAGAGGATTCAAGTTGTTTAGGATTTGCAAATACATATTTGTGTTCGTTAAACCTGAGAAATAAGTCAATCGATATCAAATTAAACTCATCCTTTCTCGGGGTTGCTTGTGTCCGGCCACTTTGGCCTGATGTTCCAGAAACAAAGTGAGTTTCTAGTACTTTTACCTTTGCCATTACATATTCCAGTCTGTCATCAATCATTTTGCTTATTTCTTCCCTGGAATATTTTTCTAATGCACTTATTGCTTTTGATTTATCAGTTTCTTTCTTTGGCTTATTCTTAATGTATTTTTGAATCTCTTCATAATCATAAAGTACTGATTTATAGTCTGTCCTAAGTTTGGGAAGGTTCTTGTCTATCCAGTTAACTATTTGGGGCTCAATTTCTTTTCCTTTATCGATCCAGTTTATGATTTCGTTATGGTCAAACAGGAATTTAACAAGATTATCACAGTTATAAAGTTTATGCCATTTTTCCGAATTTGATTTAACTCCTTTTGATTCTAAAACATACCATGGGTCATTTGCTCCCTTGCGGAAATAAAAATCCCCGTGATGATGAGGATGTTTTCTACCTTCCCATTTTTCTCTAATTCTTTTTACCTCAAATTTTAACTCTTCCAACTTCTTTTTTAATAAAAGTTCTGTGATTGATCCACAAACATACCCTTGTGCGTTAGGGCTTAATTTTAAAGCTTCAATGAATATATCGACTGTCGTTTTGAATATTTCTTTTACAAATTTTTCAAGTTTCTCAAATGTTGTCATAGATGGAGGATTTAATTTTTAAAGATAGAAATGTTTCTATGATAATTATGTCAGAATTGTGATTAGGGGCGAAGGCATTTGGCTCTTTTGCTTTTGCATGCGGGCTGGATTGAGTGTCGCGCAAAAGCAAATGTGCCAAATCAGCGGTAGCGGTTTAATCGGAGGCAGTCATGGAGTCGTCTATCGTGCAGTTTGTTAATTCATTAACACTAACGGCCCGGCGGTAGGGTTCAGTAAGCGTTACCCGACGCATTTCGGCCGATTACCTGTCCCGATACTCTGGTAGAATATTTCTTTCGGCCGGAAAAGGAGGGTATGGCGCGGTTTTTGGCGTCCAGGTACAAATTTTTGTGAACACTACGCGTGTCGCGGTACAAGGTTGATTAGAGCCACAAATTTATCCCGGGTACAAGGTTAATGAAGGGTACTAGCGCAGTGTCGCGGTACGAAGCTGATCGAAGCCAGAAATTTATCCCGGGCATGATTTTAATTATGTGCTGATGCGGGCGTCCGGGTGTAAGAACCACTACGAATTTGTTTTGAGTGCAGGAACTGACAAAAACCGTGACAAGCTTATTGACCCTACCGTCCGTGTTAGCACGAGGACGTATTTTTGTCATCGGTCAGGGTATTGATTTGCTTTTGTTTTCTAATTTCCCTTTTCTCTTTTTTCTTTTTTCTTTTCCTTTTTAATTTTCTCGTCTTGCAGGATTTGTTTTAAGGATCTAATGTTGTCCGGCTCAGTTTTTTTAAATTGTTTGAAGTAAATTTCTTCAATGAATTCTGAAAGAGGTGTTTTCCATGGTTCCTGTTTATGATTACCGATCTTTCCAAGTTTATCAGGATTAAGTCCCAACTCTCTTGCCATTTGAACATGTTTATCCGAGAGATGATATTTTTTTTGAGCATTAATCCATTTTTCGATGTTTTTGGCCATTATCCCATGTCTTTGATTAGTGATTCGAAAATAATTAAAAGATCAAGTTTTATGAAGATTAACAATGATAAAAGTTCGGGTAAGACTTTGATAATAGCCGTTAGCACGAGTACGATTGATATTAGTTTGGATTAAGAATTGGCTGGCGACGAAAATTGTCATGGTTACAGAATTAACGATATTACAGAAAACACATTAGAAAAATGGAGCTTGGGCCAAATCCCGGTAGAAAGTTGAGATGTTTTATATTTAGCATTATGCTATTAAATTACGGCGGGAAGCCAATTCATTATTGCTACAAGTATTCGTGCTAACGGCCCGGCGGTAGGGCTCAGTAAGCGTTACCCGACGCATTCCGGCCGAGCACATATCCCGGTTCACTGGTAGAATATTTCTTTCGGTCGGGAAAGGAGGGTATGGCGCGGTTTTTGGCGTCCTGGTACAAATTTTTGTGAACACTACGCGTGTCGCGGTACAAATTTAATAAGTGGCTGGAAAATTGTCTCGGTTCCAGAAAGTCGATAAATGGGTACTAGTGCAGTGTCGCGGTACAAACTATTTTGAAACCAGAAATTTATCTAGGTGTAGGATTTTAATTGCGTGTTGATGCGGGTGTCCGGGTGCAAGAACCACTACGAATTTGTCTTGAGTGCAGGAACTTTCAAAAACCGTGACAAGCTTATTGACCCTACCGTCCGTGTTAGCACAAGTTTGTTTATTTTGGTGTCATGATAAAGCCACTTTAGAGCAGAAACAAAAAGTCATGGTTGGGCTGTGGAATTGTCCCTTTCTTGTTTTCTTTTCTTTCGATCCTCCTTCTTTTTCTTTTCGGCTGCAATTATTTGTTCTATTGATCTGATATTCTCAGGTTCTGTTTTTTTGAAGTGTTTAAAATAGATGTCTTCGATAAATTCTTTAATAGGTGCTTTCCAGGGTTCTTGATTATGGTTGTCTATTTTACCAAGTTTATCTGGATTCAGTCCAAGCTCTCTCGCCATTTGCACATGTTTATCTGAAAGTTTATGCCTTTTTCTTGCAACAATCCACCTTTCTAGTTTTTTGTCTGCCATAAAATTTTATTTGATAAGCAATTTACAAGATGTCTGATTAGCTTTGCGAAGTTAGGATAAGTATTATCTTTTAAAATATCCGAACATTATTTCTTCATCGTTGGTTAAAATTGTCCTGGCACTGGAATTGCCTTTAACCATCCATTCTACACAATAAGTGCCAGCACCATCGGAAAATAAGGCCCTAATTTTTATATTAGATCGATCAACTATACATTCAAGGGAATTTTCAAAAGGCTTATATCCAACCCATGGATTATACATATTTTCGACATTCAAATTGTATTTATTCTTACCAATGGCCAAAATTGCCTTTGAGAGTTTATACATTGGTAAATCTCCGTCTATTCCAAAAACTAGTTGATTATTAACGGCAATTAAATAATCTCCACTTAAGTATTCCAACTTTTTACCACTAGAATCAAATTTTACTCGATATAAATCGATTTGAATAGAGTCATTAAGATGGATTGTAGCTTTATCACCTTGTCCAGATGTAACTGGAATGATCATTAGGGTAAAGAGCAGAATTGCGAGTGAACTTTTCATAGATTAGTCGATATTTATGGTATTATCATTGAGTACTTTCAAGTCTGTGACATCTCCAAGCAGGTAGCTGATATTTGTGCTAACGGTCAGGCAATAGAGTTAGTAAACGTTGCTGAGCTTCTGCAGGCTGTGCTGGAATCTTTCTGGATTTGTTAGTGTCCTAGCAGGATGTCGATACACAGCCGGAAGAAGCGAAGCATGGCGC
>JAVEXI010000074.1:0-6101 GCA_034004165.1 Gudongella sp.
AGTTTTGTATTTTTAAATCCGGTAGTTTCTGTAATCCCCAGAATACTAATAGGCATAACGACATACTATGCCTACAAAATGCTCACTAAAATTGGCAACAAGGGGACTGTGGGGTTGCTTTACGGAATCTGGCTGATAATAATTGCGTATCTTGGCAAGGGTCTATACAATAGCATAGTAAGCTATGAGACAATATGGCCTCTATTGATGAATTCGGGTCTTTTAGTTCTTACTCTTGTCATGGCGTACTTCACCATTAAGATACTTAGGGAAAAGGCACTAAACCTGATAATTCCAACAATCATAGGAACGCTAACAAATACTGTACTAGTTCTTACGATGATATATGTCTTTTATGGTGAAAGATTTGTTGAAGCAATAGGTCAGGACGTTAGCCTGGCAAGGAAAATTATAGTTGGAATTGGTGTCACAAATGGTATCCCCGAATCAATAATTGCGGTGATAATCGTGACAAGTGTCGTTACTGCACTAAAAAAACGAGGTAAATAAGAAAGGTGAAAATATGCTTCTCGTAATCGACGTTGGAAATACTAATATTGTCTTCGGTGCATACGAAGGGAAAAAATTAATATACGACTGGAGAATAGCGGCTGATAAAGAAAAGACTTCAGATGAGTACGGAATTCTATTTGATCAGATGTTCAAGTACAACGGGATAGACCGTTCACAGGTGGACGATATCATAATATCCTCGGTTGTTCCGACCTTAATGCATACATTGCCTGCGATGAGCCAAAGGTATTTTAACAAGGAGCCTATAGTAATAGGCCCTGGCGTTAAAACTGGCATGAACATTAAATACGACAATCCCAGGGAAGTCGGAGCTGATAGAATAGTAAATGCCGTAGCAGCCTTTGAAAAATACGGTGGGCCAGTGATAATTGTCGACTTTGGGACGGCAAACACATTCTGCTTTGTAAATAAGAAAGGCGAATACATGGGCGGAGTTATAACCCCCGGTATAAGAATATCTTCAGAAGCTCTGTTTATGAGGACAGCTAAACTGCCAAAAGTCGAGATATTAAAGCCAGAAAAGGTAATTGCCAGGAACACTATAGCAAGTATTCAGTCTGGTATCGTGTACGGATATATTGGAATGGTTGACTCGATTATCGAGAGAATGATTAAAGAAATGGGTTTCACAAAAGACGAGGTCACTGTAGTTGCAACTGGAGGATTTTCAACTCTCATCTCAAGTGAGAGCAAATATATCCAGTACATCGATAAGTTTCTCACTCTTGAGGGCTTAAGAATAATTTACGAAAGAAATCAGTAAGTAGCCTGTCTACTTACTTTTTTTTGAGGTGCTATAATGAGAATCGGGAATATAGAATTTAAGAACAACTTAGTGCTGGCTCCAATGGCAGGTGTTACAGACTTTGCATTTCGATCAATCTGCAAAGAAATGGGTTTGGGACTTGTGGTTACCGAAATGATCAGTGCAAAAGGACTTTTTTATAACGATGAAAAGTCGGGAGAGCTAACAGAGAGTCACGAGAACGAGAGGCCTGTAGCATTGCAGATATTCGGCTCAGATCCTGATATAATGGGAACAATCGTCAGAGAAAAACTCAATTTGAGAAAAGATATAGACATGATTGACATAAACATGGGATGTCCTGCTCCAAAAATAGTAAAAAATGGTGATGGCAGTGCCCTTATGAAGGATCTGAAACTTGCTGAGAAAGTCATAAAAGCAGTTGTAAGGGAGTCCAACAAGCCAGTTACGATTAAATTTAGAATGGGCTGGGACCACAGAAATCTTAATGGTAGCGAATTAGCGATAATAGCGGAAGCCTCTGGTGTTTCAGCAATCACTATACACGCCCGTACAAGAGATATGTTTTATTCAGGAGAAGCTGACTGGAGTTATATAAAAAAAGTAAAAGATTCTGTAACTATACCTGTAATTGGAAATGGTGATATAACATCAGCAGAAGATGTCCTAAGAATGATTGAACAAACTGGCTGTGATGGAGTTGCCATAGGAAGAGGCGCCATGGGCAATCCTTGGATATTCAGAGAAGCTCTAATGGCTATGGATGGGAAACAAGTTGTAAGACCTGAAAGAGAAGAAATCCTTACGACAGCCCTTAAGCACTTTGACATGGAAATCATGCTTAAAGGCGAAAAAATAGGAGTGCGAGAGATGAGAAAACAGTTAGCATGGTATCTAAAGGGCATGAAGAATTCTAATGAGATAAAGAATAAAATTAACACTCTAATTAATCCAGATGAGATAAGAAAGGTTTTAACAGAATTTCTGGTGTGATAGTAGCTGCTTTTTGATAACAGGAGTGTCGATAAAGCTTGACATAAAGCCCCTGCTTGATTATAATACTGTTCATACAATTAGGAAAACAGCTTGGTTTTATCAGATAAATGGCTTAAATTCAGCAATTTTAAGCTACCCATAATAGAAGTGATTAAAGGAGAGAGTTTGATGACTGAAAAAGATGTATTTTTGACTCCAGAGGGACTGGCTAAGCTTGAAGCTGAGCTTGAAGATGCAAAGCTTGTCAAAAGGAAGGAAGTTGCTGAGAGGATTAAACAGGCACTTGACTTTGGAGATATAAGCGAAAACTCAGAATACGACCAGGCTAAAAATGAGCAGGGGAAATTAGAAGAAAGAATAGCAAAGCTTGAAGCAATCCTTCGAAATGCTAAGCTAATCGACGAAGATGAAATAACAACCGAAGTTGTTAGCGTCGGTTCAAGAGTTACATTGGTGGATATGGAACTTGAAGAGGAAACAGAATATACCATCGTAGGTTCAGCAGAGGCAAATCCATACGACGGGAAGATATCAAATGAATCTCCTGTTGGTAAAGCCTTAATTGGCAGTAAACCGGGAACAGTAGTAGATGTCCTTGTGCCAGATGGTGTAATTAAATATAAAGTTCAAAGGATAACTAGATAACCAGAAAAAGACAGGAGGTCTTACAATGCCGGATAACGAACTAAACTTAAACGAAATGCTTCAAATCAGAAGAGAAAAACTAGCCAAACTAATTGAAAAAGGCAAAAACCCATTTTTAATAGAAAAATTTGACTACACACATCACAGTAAAGAAATCAAAGATAATTTTGAAGCGATGGAAAACCAGGAAGTTGCAGTTGCCGGAAGAGTAATGTCTAAGAGAGGCCACGGCAAAGCCAGCTTTATAGACATTCAAGATAACGACGGAAGAATTCAAATTTTCATAAAGCAAGATGCAATTGGTGAAGAAGAATACGAAGATCTTTCACTTCTGGATCTTGGAGATATCGTGGGTGTTGAAGGCTCAGTTTTCAAGACCAAAATGGGAGAGATTTCAGTTAAGGCAGATAAACTTACCATTCTCTCAAAATCATTGCAGATACTACCCGAGAAATTCCACGGACTTAAAGACCAGGATTTAAGATATAGACAAAGATACGTGGATTTAATAGTAAATCCCGAAGTAAAAGATACATTTATACTCAGATCAAAGATCATAAAGGCTGTAAGAGAGTACTTAGACGAGAGAGATTTTCTCGAAGTAGACACGCCAATATTGAGTACAATAGCCGGAGGTGCAAACGCCAGGCCATTTATTACACACCACAATACCCTGGATATAGAAATGTATCTTAGGATAGCAAATGAGCTCTATTTAAAGAGACTGATAGTTGGTGGTTTTGAAAAAGTGTACGAAATGGGCAAGATGTTTAGAAATGAAGGCATGGACACAAGACATAACCCAGAGTTCACCAACATCGAACTATATCAGGCATACGTCGATTATGAAGAAATAATGAGGCTTACTGAAAATCTTTTTGCTTATGTTGCTGAGAAGACACTTGGAAGCGCAGTCATTAATTACCAAGGTAAAGAGATAGACTTAACTCCACCATGGAGAAGAATTGACATGGCTGACGCAGTAAAAGAATACACTGGAATAGATTTCTCTGAAATTAATACAGATGAAGAAGCATTTGAAATAGCTAGGGAAAAAGGTATTGAAGTAACAAAAGGAATGACCAGAGGACACGTCATTGCAGAAATGTTTGAAGAATTCTGTGAGGAGTATCTGGTACAGCCTACTTTTGTAACAGGACATCCTGTAGAAATATCACCTCTTGCAAAGAGAAACCCTGTAGACCCTAGAAAGACAAATCGCTTTGAGGCTTTCATAAATACCTGGGAAGTTGCCAATGCATTTTCAGAGCTCAACGACCCAATAGATCAGAGAGAGCGCTTTGAAGATCAGGCGAAGCAAAAAGAGTATGGAGACGATGAAGCTCATCCATTTGACCACGACTTTGTCAATGCAATAGAAGTCGGGCTACCTCCAACAGGAGGTCTTGGAATAGGAATAGACAGAATGATAATACTCTACACAAATCAGCCTAGCATTCGGGATATTATACTCTTCCCGACGATGAAGCCATTAGAAGACTAAACAAGAGGGCAGGGAAACCTGCTCTTTTTCTATTGCTGAATAAAAAGGGGTGATAATGTTGAAGATACTTCATATACTATTTCAGTTTCCTGGCAAGACGGGTAGCGGTGTATACCTGAACAACCTTATAAAAGAAGGTGCGAAAAAAGGGCATGAACAGGCTCTGGTAGCGGCGAAAAATGCGGATATGGACTATGAAAATAATCTCCTAAAATCTATTTTCATGGTCGAGTTCGAGACAGAACTCCTTCCATTTCCAATACCTGGAATGAGCGATATAATGCCATACACAAGCACCAAGTACAAGGATATGACTAAAGAACAACTGGAAATTTGGAAAAAGATATTTGAAAAAGAAATAAGAGAAGCTTATGAAAAATTTTCACCTGATGTAATAATATCTCATCACTTGTGGATAGGAACAGCTATGGTAGCTGAGATGGCCCTTGGAGTAAAGACTTATTCAATCTGCCATAGCACTGATATAAGACAATACCTAAACAATGAACGCTATCAGGAAGAGGTCAGAAAAGGCTGCTCTCACCTTGATGGAGTATTTGCCTTGAACATAAGGCAGAAAGAGGATATTTCAAGGATATACAATATAGATAAAAACCTTATAGAAATATCAGGCGGTGGTTTTGACACCAGAATATTCCACTTAGAAGGGAAGGAAGCCCCAGGGAAAGTGACAAAACTTATATATGCAGGGAAACTTAGCTACTCAAAGGGACTGCTACCGTTTATAGAAGTATACGGAGAGCTTAAAAATGATTTTGATATTGAACTTAGCTTTGCTGGAAGTGGTTCTGGCGAAGAGGCAGAAGTCATAAAGAAGAAAGCTGCTGCAGAAGGGATAAAATTATTAGGAGCAGTATCGCAGCAGAAACTTGGTGAAATATTCAGAGCTTCTGATTTGTTCGTTCTGCCATCGTATTACGAAGGCCTGCCATTGGTACTTATCGAAGCTCTAGCCTGCGGTATTCCAGTAGTAACTACAGAAATAAAAGGACTTAAAGAATTTTTTGGTGACAGACTTTTAGAGTCGGGACTCATAGAGTTTGTGCCGCTTCCAAACATGATAGATACTGATATCCCTAATCCAGATTCTATAGATCAATTTAAAATAGTCCTCAAATCTGCAGTAAAAAAACAGATTAAAAGAATTCAGTCTGGGTATAATAAAGCTGCACCCTACGAACAGGACATCGTCGCCCTGTCGTGGGAGGGAGTTTTTAATAAGATTGAAAGCATGTTAATAAATAGACGAAAATAATTTTCAAAAACCAGTTGACACATCTCCAAACGAGATGGTATACTAACAAAGTCGCCTGTCAAAAGGGCGCATGAACCTAGAAAACTAAACAGTGTGAGAACTTTGAATTAAAACAAATTTAGTCAGCAAAATGAATGAGCTAATCAAACTTTTTAATGAGAGTTTGATCCTGGCTCAGGACGAACGCTGGCGGCGTGCTTAACACATGCAAGTCGAACGGAGTATACAAAGAGGAAATTTTCGGATGGACTCATTGTATACTTAGTGGCGGACGGGTGAGTAACGCGTGAGAAACCTGCCTTTCACAAGGGGATAGCCTCGGGAAACTGGGATTAATACCCTATGACACTTAGTAGCCGCATGGTTATTAAGTTAAAGAT
>JAVEXI010000022.1:0-29432 GCA_034004165.1 Gudongella sp.
CAAAACTTTAAGATATAAATTGATCATATTATTGCTACTGGTCTTTGTAGCGCTAATGAGTTCCTGTAGTCTGGAAGAAGAGGATTCTATAATTGAGCCTGAGCCCGAGAAAGAACCAATCATCATCACAGAGGAAATGCCAATAATCGATCATGAGGAGCCTTCTGAGGTAATAATTGAAAGAGTAATCTTACCTCCGGTTGAACAAGAAAAGGCAAACACCAACTACAAACCTCTGTTTGAAGGGCAGACCCGGGTTTCTGGTACTAAAACTATGATGGAATATAATGTCGAAATCCTATCAAAGAACTTAAAGAGCCCTTGGGGAATTGCCTTATTGCCAGATGGGCGCCTCATTATTACTGAAAAAGCAGGAAATATTCGTCTGGTTTCACAAGATGGAGTTGTAGGAAATCAAATAGGAGGTTTTCCAAAAGTAGATTCCAGGACACAGGGAGGCCTTCTTGATATTGCACCAGCACCAAATTTTGAAGAAAGCAGAATGCTTTACTTTACACTGGCGGAGTCAACTGCACGAGGCTCATTAACAGCAGTGGGAAAAGGAAGGCTGTCAGATGATGAGGATGTAATAGAAAACTTTGAAATAATCTGGAGAGCTTATCCTTACTATGACAATAGCATGCATTTTGGAAGCAGACTGTTGTTTGATGCTGACTCAAATATTTTCGTTACAACTGGAGAGCGTTCAGACTTAGCCACCAGGCCTAAAGCTCAACAATTAGATAGTGCATACGGCAAGGTAATTCATATCACAACTGATGGTGAACCTGTGGAAGATAATCCTTTTATAGGAGAAGAAGGTGTATTGCCAGAAATATATTCTTTGGGACATAGAAATGTCCAGGGAATTGCTATTCATCCAGTTACTGGGGACATTTGGATTAGCGAAATGGGACCTCGTGGAGGGGATGAACTAAATTTAATAAAACCTGGCCTTAACTACGGTTGGGCAGTAATCAGCTACGGAATAGAGTACTCGGGGAAGCCCATACCCGGTGCTTTAACAGTTAAAGAGGGAATGGAACAACCAGTTTATTACTGGGATCCGGTTTTGGCTCCCAGCGGCATGTGCTTTTATACATCTGACTTGATTCCTGAATGGAAGAACAATCTATTTATTGGCGGCTTAAAAAGTCAACATATTGCGAGATTAATAATCGAAGATAATCTAGTAGTGGCAGAAGAAAGAATTTTGGAAAATGAAGGGCAAAGATTTCGAGATATATGCGAAGGGCCGGAAGGAGCTCTTTATGCAATAACTGACGAGGGCAGGTTGTATAAAATATCCCCTTGATAAGCATGAACGGGCGGTCAAAGACCGCCCCTACATTAATTATAATACAAATATTGTAGGGGCGACCTTTGGTCGCCCGTTTTTATAATAATCATCGTAGGGGCGACCTTTGGTCGCCTGCATAATAAAAATTACTTATGTATCTCTATTTCCGTAACACACTCAGTCTTAATTTTTTGAACCAGAAATTGCAACGCATTTATTACATTAGGTCTGATGTCGCCACCAATCAGTACATACATAATATCGTCTCCAACATTTAATATACCTTCATTGAGCCAGACTCTGATATGAAAAATGCCCGGCATTTCGTAAGTAACATCAATTGCTTCATTTACTTTCTCTTCATCATATGAAAACTCCATTTCTGAAACCAGACTTCCATCATCAATCCCTTCGCGAACCTGTGCTCGTGGGGTCTGCCTTACAATCCCATTGTGGATGAGAAACATTCCTTCCTGATGCACAGAAGATTCCTTTTTCGCTTCTTTAAGCCATTGGTCTATTGATGGCGATATTTTTTTATTGCTTAATTTTTCCATGATTTTCCCCACTTTCCTTGTGTAATTAGCATTATTATATCATAACACAAATAGACTTGGGTAAATCTGTTTTCTGGGTTCCATTTCAATATTCGCAATGCTTAGATTGTAATAATCTGTATACCGTACTCGCCCTATATCATCATATTCCAAAACAAATATATTTATCGAATAACGATAAATATATATTGATATTCATTGAAAATAATTATATTTTAGAATTAACAAATACTGTTATGGGGGAGAATATGATGAAAGTAAATATGGCATCAAACATCCTAAAAATGCTATTAATTCTATTTGCTATTGGAGTAATTTTCTTTGGAGTATATGTATTGCCAATAATGGCAGAGCAGAGTGTGCTAATTTACCCCGAACTTGAATACGCGAAAATCCCTATTCTTGCAGCTAGTGAGCTGTTATTGGTAATGCTGCTGACAGGAATAGGAATCATTATGAATTTACTTATAGTTTTCGACAAAGGAAATACATTTAGCTTAAAATTTACTAAAGGCTTAGAGATCCTAATAGGGATGTGTTTAATCGCTTCCCTTGGTGTAATATTTCTATTTAGTTATTTTAGAACATTTGGAGGGCCGGGTCCCCTTTTATCATTGGTAATGATAGGAGTAATATTTTTGATATGGATAGTCACAGCAGTTATTATGTTAATAAGAAGTATAGTGAAGAAAGCCATTGTCTACAAAGATGATTATGATTTGACTGTGTAGGTGATTAAAGATGATAATTGTAAATTTAGACGTAATGCTAGCCAAGAGAAAAATGAGCGTTACTGAATTAAGTGAGAAAGTAGGAATCACCATGACTAATATTTCCATACTAAAAAATGGGAAGGCAAAAGCTATTCGATTTAGCACTCTGGATGCAATATGCAAAATACTTGATTGTCAGCCAGGCGATATTCTGGAATTTGCAAATGATGATTAGCATTGTTCATATAACAAATTCTTCTTGGTTTTCTTATCTGTTATTCTAATCGCTCCCTTAATTCCACTAATAATATAAATTCAAGGTCAGATAATCTTAGTCTGACCTTATTGACATTTCTTTTTACACATGTTACTATATCGATAGATGATATATCGAGAGTCGATATATGGAGGGATTATTATGTCAAAGGAACAATTGAAAGCCCTGACTGAGCAGATGTACTACATTCTGCTGAGCTTAATTCAGCCTAATCATGGTTATGGCATCATGCAGGATGTTGAAAAAAAGACTAATGGAAGAGTAAGACTAGGTGCAGGAACACTATATAATCTCTTAGCCAGATTTGAGGAAGATGGATATATTACTCAGGTGACAGAGGAAGATAGAAGAAAAATATACGTAATTACAGAAAAAGGTACTGGTATTCTGCAGGATGAATACCAAAGATTAACTCAGCTGGTATCAGACGGAAAAAGTGTTTTGGAAGGGGGCGAGCATAATGAGTAAGACTAAAAGAGTGCTGTGGGTATTTTCTTCTCTAGATTACAAAGCGATTGAAAAATATTTAGAAGAGATGGCTCGAAAAGGTTGGATGCTCGAGAAAGTAGGAAGATTCACTGCAAAATTTAAAAGGATAGACCCAACAGATATTAAATTTGATGTGGACATATTCAAATTTGAAGGGGCTTTTTCTCCGGAAAACAATGAGAAAGCTCTGGAGTACAGACGACTATGCAAAGAAGCTGGCTGGACTTTTATAACTTCACAAGATCATCTACAATTTTTCTGGGCACCTATGGATGCCGATGTCACTCCTCTTCAAAATGATGAAGCCCTTGAGCAGGAAATTGTGGGAGCGACGGTGTGGAAGAAAGAGCTGATCAGTATTATATTAGCCACCGCAATATTTGCCTGGGTTATGACATTATTCAAACCTTCAAATTATACATATCTGCTTAGCTATATTGGAACAATAGGTAAAGTAGCTTTTCCAATACAGTATATAAGTGCGATAACTCCCATAATTTATGGATTGATAAGAGTATTAAAAGCTAAAAGAAATATTAAGAATGGTATTCCTATAGATGAAATAAATTATAATAAAGTAAAAAGACGAACGATTATATTTAATAGTGTTGCCTTATTAAGTGCATTAATAATTTTGGTTGCACTGTTAGCAGACTCTGTACATGAGCCTACAACAGCTTTTGCATCGTTAATAGGGCCTGGCTCAGGTCTTATAATAGGTTTGATTTTACGGTATTTTATTAAAAAGAAAGGATCAGATACTGGCGATAGTGCAAGATACGTTATTATCTCGATATTTGTTTTAATTATTTTGATGGGAATCGTAAATTGGAGTTTATATAGCTTGAACAATAATTACACTGGTAGAAGCACTGTAAAACCAGAAGATTATCCAATAATTTCTATTTCAGATTTAGAGGGCAAGTCAATCGAAAGTGAACTTATCGATTTCGAATTTAAATCTAGAAAGAGCCCCGCAGTACCCAACTATTATACGTATAGTGAATATTGGGATGATGGGAGTCAATCCAGTTTATATGTAAAGTATTATGAAGCTACAAATTCAAAATATGCAGATAAAATATTTAATGGAATTATTGTTGGATTGGAAAGAGGGATTCGATGGAGAGGAATGACGATATTTAGTGAAACCATAACTAGAGATGAGGAACTTAAGAACATGTGGGGTGCAGATGAATTTGCTATAACAGAAGACAACGCTACGATAGTTGTACAAAAAGATAATATCGTAGTTTACGTTGCAGGAGATTTTGACTTTAAGGATGAAAATGTGAGTAAACTCATAGCAAACAGATTCTATTAATATAAAAACTTCACCTAAAAGTATGTCACTAAGTGCAAAAAGTGTTATAATAAATTATGAATGCTAATTGTGGACAGCACCAGCTTTTCACAATCGATATAGCATTCTAATTTTATGAAAGAGGAGCAATAAATGAAAGAATACAACATGTTGAAAGATCATCCAGGGAAATCTTTGCTGTTCTTTGCACTGCCAATGATCTTAGGGAATCTTTTCCAGCAATTTTATAATATGGCAGACTCGATTATAGTTGGAAAATTTGTAAGTGAGAAAGCACTGGCTGCGGTCGGGGCATCCTATTCACTTACTACTGTATTTATAATGATAGCTATTGGTGGGGGCATAGGCTCTTCAGTAATCATTTCCCAGTATCTGGGCGCTGGAGAATACAAGAAGATGAAGACGGCCGTGTACACAGCACTAATAAGCTTTCTTATGGTCAGCATAGGCCTTGCAATTTTTGGGGTTATGGCAAATAAGAAGCTGATGCTGATGTTAAATACACCTGCTGATATTTATCTCGATGCCGTGTTATACTTAAGAATTTACTTCTATGGACTGCCGTTTTTATTTATGTACAATATATTGTCTGCTGTTTTCAACTCACTAGGCAAATCCAAAATACCTCTTTACTTCCTGATTTTTTCATCAGTCCTAAATGTATTTCTAGATTTATATATGGTCATAGTGTTGAGAATGGGAGTAGCAGGCGTTGCCATAGCCACTGTAATTGCCCAGAGCTTATCTGCATTTATTTCATTTGCAGTCCTTATGAAGACGCTGAAATACTATGGAACCGAAGATAAACATATTAAAAAATTTGACAAATTTATGCTGAGAAAAATGGTGTATATATCTGTTCCATCGATACTTCAGCAGTCTATAGTATCTATAGGTATGGTTCTGGTACAGTCGGTAGTAAACAGCTTTGGCTCTTCAATTCTTGCAGGATATTCAGCAGGGACCAGAATAGAAACCATATGTATAGTCCCCATGATTGCAACTGGTAACGCAATGTCGACTTTTACGGCTCAGAACATCGGCGCAAAACAGCACGACAGGGTAAAGGAAGGATATGCTGCTGCTTACAGAATAATAGTTACATTTGCTGTAGCAATGGCTCTTATAATTGCTCTGTTCTACAGACCAATTATCTCTATGTTCCTTGACGTGGACACCAGCAGCGTGGCTCTTGACACTGGAGTCAGCTACTTGAAATTCATAGGATACTTCTTTGTATTTATAGGATTTAAATCTATAACAGACGGAGTGTTAAGGGGAGCAGGGGATATGCGTGTATTCACTATATCAAACCTGGTTAACCTAAGTATAAGAGTCGCGGTTGCCTTCACACTTGCACCTGTATGGGGAGTTCAGGCAGTATGGTATGCCATACCAATGGGATGGGCTGCCAATTATGTAATATCATTTACTTACTACCTGACTGGAAAATGGAATCAAAAGAGAGTAATAGCTTAAAAAGTATATTTTGGGTATTAACAGAAGATAATAACTATATTTATTAGGATGGAGAATAATATGAAAAACTGGCTTATAAAGTTAATGCGGGGTAGGTATGGAGTAGATAAGCTTTCAAATGTCATCTTTACACTGAGTGTAATTTTAATACTTCTTAGTATACTGCTAAAGAATTCTGTTTTGAATACACTTGGTATTGTAGCTTTACTTATCGGCTATTTCCGTATGTTTTCAAGGAATATAAATGCCAGGTACAGAGAAAATATGAAATTTATGGAGTTTTATAATAAACTGACGGGGAAAGTTGCTTTTTTCAAGAAAAAAACTGTAGAAAGAGGGCAGTACAAGTATTTTAAATGCCCAAGCTGTGGTCAGCAGCTAAGAGTTCCAAGGGGAAAGGGCAGGGTTAACATAACTTGTCCAAAGTGTAAGACGAGCTTTATACGTAAAGCTTAACAAAGTTGGAATTAAATTCTGTATGGCAGGTGAATATCATGGAAAAGAAACTATCTGTATCAGTAGTTTTGTTTCTGCTATTCGTTATAGTCTTTGTTGGCTTTATGCTAAAGGCTGAGGCTTCAAATATCACTGCTTTAAGAGAGGAATACCCTGAACTTAAAGAAGAAGCTTTCAGCTACAGGATGGACGCGTTCAAAATATGGGCTGTCAGAATGCTTTTATCATTTTTAATTCCTTTCCTGATACTGTACTCAGGATTAGCTCAGAAGCTGAGCCTTTCAGTAGGGAAGGGAAGCAGTCTGTTTTTATCGGGGCTGTTATTTGGGTTGACTTATTTTGCCCTAGTCTACATAATAAATCTTCCTTTAAGCTTTTATAGCTCTTTTATTTTGAGACATAAATACGGCCTTACAGATCAGACAGTATGGCGGTGGCTTGAGCTTAGTCTAAAAGGATTTTTATTAAATAACGGGCTGATGGCTCTGTTCATCTGGTTTCCATACTGGCTTATCAGAAACTGGCCAGAGTCGTGGTGGTGGAAAGCAGGTCTTGCTGCCATTCCAATAATTATAATTATGGTATTTGTAACTCCATTAGTTATAGATCCAATTTTTAGCAAGTACACTCCCTTAAAAGAAGGAGAGTTGAGAAATGGAATACAGCAGATGCTGGATAAAGGCGGCATAGAGAATGCCGAAATTTACGTAGTGGACAAAAGCAGGGATACGAAGACCATGAATGCTTATATGACTGGGATAATGTCTTCAAAGAGGATTGTTTTGTGGGATACTACCGTGAACAACCTTTCCGACGATGAAATTCTCAGCATAACTGCTCACGAAATGGGGCACTACGTTAAAAATCACATATGGAAGAGCATAGGCGCTGGAATAGTGGGAGCATTTTTAATTCTATATCTTGTTCATATATCGTCTTTATGGATACTTAAAGCTTCTGGAGGCGCTTTTGGATTTAAGAATATGGGGAACTTAGCATCACTGCCACTGTTACTTCTCATGCTAAGTGTGTTTAGCTGGCTGGGACAGCCTGCATCCAATGCGGTATCTCGATATTTTGAAAGAGAGGCAGACCTCTATGAAATATCGATGACCCAAGATAGGGAAGCTGCTGTAAGTGCAATGGAAAAGCTATATGAAACGAGCCTTGGACTCCCAAGGCCTTCTGAATTCTATAAATTCTGGTACCACACGCATCCTACTCTGGAAGAGAGGATAGAATTTTATACGACACATAAACTTGATGAGACAGGCTTTTGGCCTGTCTCATATTTTGAATAAAAACCATTTACAAGTGGATATTTCGTATTTCAGTTCAAACATCTTCTGCTGATCTCCGACAATTCCCTCACAGCGGTATACCACCATTCGGTTTCCAGCCAGTCTTTCCTCTTCATAGGAGAAAACGCGACCAACCTTTATTACCTGTCGTTCTTTATTTTCGTCGTCCAGGCGAAATCTGAGAGGAACAGGGTAATCCTTGTCGTTGAACCAGGCTATCATTTCAATAGGCTTCATAAGGACCTTCATTTTAATCCCTCCTACAGGCTTCCGGACATCATTGGGTAGCTTTCTTCTTCTAAAACTCCGCCTATTACCGGGTCAATGCCAGAGTAGAGGAAGCAGGATCTGTATACAGATTTTTGGCCATATCTCAGCCTTATGTCATCCAGTGCACTATCTAAAAGATGTTCTTTTTTATTGTATTTTTCCACTAGAGACAACTGAAAAAAATCGTTTGACTCCAGTTGTGAAAGGCTGATGGAAAAATTCCTTAAGGGTTCACCCTGCCACATTTCGTCAAAGAGTCTGATGGACGTCCTATAAATATTATTAGTGGAATCCGTAGGAAGCATGAATTTTTTCTGGTGCGAATACGAGTAAAACAAGTGGTTTTTAAGGGCCACAGAGATTACGTTTCCGCACATATTCAGATTTCGTATTCTGAGGCCAATCATTTCCGATATAGCTAGCAGAACCTTGTAGGCTTCATCTTTTGTTTCTACATTAAATGGCAGTGTAGTAGAATTTCCCACCGACTTCAGAGGAATAGATCCGCTTATCACAGGAGAATTCTCAATTCCATTGGCGTATTCCCAGATGAGGAGCCCTGGTTTTTTTAGCCAGGAACAGATGTAATCTCTGTCCAACCGAGCAAGTTGACCTATGGTGAATATGCCTCTACCGTTTAATTTCCTTTTAGTTCTGGAGCCTACCATAAATAGGTCTTCAACAGGCAAAGGCCACATTTTATCCTGGATTTCTTCTTTGAAAAGCGTATGAATTCTGTCGGGTTTGGTGAAATCTGAGGCCATTTTAGCTAAAAGCTTATTTGAGCTTATGCCTATGTTGACTGTAAAGCCAAGCTCATTTTTTATTCTTCTGCTTATTTCCATGGCGGCAGTCATAAAAGGTACGGACTTGTCTGTGTATTCAAGAAAAACCTCGTCTACAGAGTACCTCTGAACAGAAGGAGAGTAGCCTTTGATTAGCTCTACCATAGAGTCGCTGGCAATTATGTATCTGTGATAGCAAGGGGGAACCATAATCAGCTCAGGGCATTTTTCAAAAGCTGAGTGAACAGTTTCACCAGTTAATATCCCAAATTTTTTAGCTGGAATTGATTTTGCCAGCACAATCCCATGCCTTTTTGCCTGGTCGCCTCCAACTATAGAAGGGACTTCCCTAAGGTCGACTGAAGCTCCATGCTGAAGTCTGTAAGCCGCTTCCCATGAAAGGTATGCAGAGTTGGCATCTATATGAAAAACTATTCTGTCTGTCATTTTTTAACACCTCTTTAGAGTCTGTGTGTCTATAATAACAGAACACATGTTCTATGTCAATTCAAAAAAATTGCTCCTTTTTCAGGAGCAGTAATTTTTTATTCTTCTACAATTATAGCATGAGTTATATTCGATGCCTTTCTCAACATAGCTGTTACACCGCAATATTTTTCCTGCGATAGGAAGACAGCCCTTTCTAGTCTTTCCATCGGAAGGTCTTTGCCCTTAAATGTGTAAGTAAGATGGATATCTGTATATATTTTTGGATGTTCCTCGGAAAGTTCCGCCTCAACCTTTATTTGAATATCTTCTGGGAAGACATTCATCTTGTCGAGTATCATCTTTACATCTATGCCCGTGCATCCGACTAGACCTGCCAGAATCATAGCTTTTGGTCTGGGGCCAAGGTCGTCACCGCCCGTTTCTATAGACGCATCAGTTACAAAGTGGTGGCCGTCTATATCCATTTCCCAACCGACTTTTCCTACTATATTTGCATTTAGCACTGTTTTTGACAATGGCTACATCTCCTTTCAGTTCCGTCAAAGAGATTTTACCCCAAAACATTAGGCTATAATCTTTTCATGTATCTTAGACTGATAGATTGAGAGAAGCTCTTCCTTTGAAGTGTCCTTTGATAGCTTATCCAATACTATATTTCCATTGTCTAGCATTACAACTCTTTGAGAGTACTTGATGGCATCTTCCATGTTATGAGAGACCATCACAGTTGTTATGTGGTATTTGTCCAGAAGCTCTCTGGTTTTCTCCATTACCACATGGGAAGTTTTAGGATCTAAAGCAGCTGTGTGTTCGTCTAAAAGCATCAGGTCGGGATGCTTCATGGCCGCCATGACCAAAGATAGACTCTGTCTCTGACCTCCGGATAGAAACCTGACCTGTGTATTGAGTTTGTTTTCAAGGCCTAGATCGAGATCCTTCAATAAAGAAGTAAACATGTCTAAACGTTCGCCTCTTATTAACTTTTTAAGATTAAAAGTCTCACCTTTCTTATGTGCCAAAGAAAGATTTTCGAGTATGGTAAGACTCGGAGCTACTCCCATGGATGGATTCTGATGAACTCTCCCTATCTGAAGGGCTCTTTCCTCCTCAGGGAGAGCTGCAATATCTTTCCCCTTTAGCAGAATCTGCCCTTGGTCAGCTTTTATAGTACCACTGATAAGGTTCAAAAGGGTACTCTTTCCACAGCCATTTGCACCAATAAGGGCAGTGCAGGACTTGTCCTCAATGGACATGCTAAAGCCCCTAAATATAGGTATTTCAAAATCTGTATCTGAGTTAAAACTCTTCCAAAGGTTTACTATGTCTAGCAACGGTCTTACCTCCCTGCTTTTTTATACTTTTTAATATCGGAGATGAAAAGTTGTTGTACGATATAAACGCTATCACTATTATCGCACTAATTGCCTTCAAATCCGTGGGGCTGAGCCCTAAGTCAATGGCTATTCCACCTATAAGCTTATAGGATAAAGCTCCTATTATTGCCCTGGTGGTGAGGGCGATTTTGCCTGAATTCTTTCTGACTGTTTCGCCTATTATTATTGATGCCAACGCTACGACTATTATTGAACTGCCCATAGTAATATCGGCAAAACCCTGATATTGTGCCATCATAGCACCTGCTATTGAAACCAGTCCATTAGACAGCATGAAGCCGACTATTTTGTATTTATTGCTGTTTTCTCCTAGTGAACGAACTAGAGACTCGTTGTCCCCTGTAGCTATTAACAGGTATCCAAATTCGGTCTTTAGAAACCAGTCTAAAAGAATTTTAATTATTAGTATTACTGCGATTAGAATAATTAATTTGTTGCCGCCTGCGAAAACATTGCTTGTGCTAAAAAGCGGAATATTTGCTCTGCCGTTCAGCCTGAGGTTGAAAGAATACAGCATTGTCATAGTAAGAATCCCAGATAAAAGGGGGCGTATTCTGAGTTTGACGAATAACAATGCTGTAACCAGTCCTGCAGCACTTCCAAATACAAAGGCAAGCATTGTAGCAACAAGAGGCGGCGCTCCGCTCAGTATGAACTTTGCAAACACAAATGCTCCAAGAGGGAAGCTACCCTCAACGGAAAGGTCTGCCATATCAAGTATTTTGTAAGTGAGGACCACACCCATGGCAAGGATAGAGAATATCAGTCCCTGCTCAATGGAGGTCAAAATTAACTGGTTCATTCTTTACCTCCCAATAAATCTATAATCATTAGTTAACAGCTTCTGCTCCTGCAAATACTTCATTTGATGGGTCTATGCCAAGAAGTTCAAGTGTAGCTTGGTTGAATACTGCAACAGTTCCCTTTGCTTTCTCAGAGGGGATATCTGAAGGAGATTTTCCATCAACCAGTATAGATTTTGCCATCTGTGCAGTCTGTCTGCCTAGTTCAAAGTAGCTTATACCATCCGATATCAATAGTCCTCCGTCAACGAGAGCTCCTTCGGCTCCAACTGAGATAACTTTATTTGAATTTAGCTTATCTGCAACAATTGCTATAGCTGAGGAGACCATGTTGTCTGTTATTGCGTAAAAACCATCTATGTTCTTGATCATAGAATCCATTGCCTGTGGTATGTCATTTATGTTTGATATTCCTACTTCGACAATCTCAAGACCCAGTTTAGATGCCAGATCTTTTGCCTGAGCTACCTGTATTTCAGAGTTGCTTTCGCTAGTGTTAAACAGAATTCCAACTTTTTCTATGGATGGATCAAGTTTTTTGAACATCGACAACTGCTCTTCCATAGGGCTTGCGTCACTTGTGCCTGTAACATTTCCACCTGGTTTATCTACTGAATCGACCAATTCTGACTCAACAGGGTCTGTCACAGCACTGAACAGAACGGGGATTTCAGAGGTAGCTTGTTTAGCACTTTGTGCAGCAGGTGTAGCTATTGCGTATATAAGGTCAACTTTATCCGATACAAATTTTTGAGCTATGGCAAGAGAATTGGGAATATCTCCTTGAGCATTCTGGTATACGATTTTTACCTTCACGCCTAGTTCTTCTAACCCTTGTATAAAACCTTCTCTTGCATCGTCCAGTGCAGGGTGCTCAACTAACTGATCAATGCCTATCACGAACTCTTTCTCCTGAGACTGAGGCTGTGGTGTGCCAGCGCTACAGCCCGTAAACATTGCAACTGCCATAATCATAATAAGTGCCTTAAAAATAATTCCCTTTTTCATTTTATATCCTCCTTTTGTTATGTAGAAATAAAAAAAGTCTTTCAATCTCTATGAATATTTAAATTCACAGGGACGAAAGACTTAATCTCACGCGGTACCACCCATATTACGGCAAAGCCGTCACTTAGTCGGATCTGACAATCCTATCCCTTTTAACGGCGGGCCTCCGGGTTTGCCTACTCGATAACTTTTGGCAAATCTGCTTGGGAGCGTATATCAAATCCAGCTATTGTCAGTTTCCACCCTTCCTGACTCTCTATAAATACGCTTGGAAATGCTTCTCTCCTTCAACGCTTTTATGTATTGATAACTATCATAAGGCTTTTATATTTTATTGTCAACTCTTTTTTGAAAATAAATTTTGAACTCAGGGAAATTTTACTGTAAATGTGATAAAATACACTTAGTAATAATTTTAGGAGTTGATCAATATGAACGACAGAGTTAAAAAAGATATAGAGTTTATAGTTGAACTGGATAAAATGAAATCAATTTTGCGTCAGACAAGTCTCATTGGAGAGGATAGAAGAGAGGACGATGCACAGCACTCATGGCATATAGCTGTTATGACAATGGTTCTGTCTGAGTATTCCAATGAAGAGTTTGACGTGAACAGGGTAATAAAGATGCTCCTGATTCACGATCTTGTGGAGCTATATGCAGGGGATACTTTCTGCTATGACATAGAGGGCAACAAAAGCAAGAGAGAAAGGGAGCTTGCCGCTGCAGACAGAGTATTTGGAATGCTGAGCGAGGATAAAGGGAAATTTTTCAGAGAGCTGTGGGATGAATTTGAAGAAATGAAAACTCCTGAAGCAAAGTTTGCCGCTTCTATGGATAGGCTTCAGCCCATGCTGAACAATTACTATAATCACGGTGGTACCTGGAAAAAGTTTGGAGTTGCACAGAAAGATGTGTATGAAAGGATAAGTCCACTAAAACACACATCAGATGAACTATGGGAGTTTACAGATAAAATGATAGAGGATGCCTATCAGAAAGGTTTAATAACAAAACGATAAGAGGTGTTTGACCGCGGGGTCAGTCCTCGCGGTCTCTATAACTTTTTTGGGGATATAAGCATATGTGAAATAGGAATAAGGGGTGTCATTAATATGAAAAAACACTATTTATTAATTGGTGCTTTAGTTGTTTCAATGGTTTTTATTCTAAATAACATTAATATGTTAAAACATGAAGGAAATGAATGTCTAGATGATGAAAAAATAGAAAACTTTGCACTTGATCATAATATCAATATACTAAGTGTTGAAAATTTAAGCAACTATTCAATAATCTCATATGATACTATTTCAAAATATGGCATCATGAGTCTGTTCATTGATAAACAAACTGGTGACATTGGTTATATTGATAATAATGTAAATTTATCTTCTAATACTGACAAATTAGTTCATTTGCAGTTTACATTAGAAAATGTAGATAGCAATTTTATCGGCATATATATTGTGGATACGGAACTAGTTCGAAAAGCGAAGGATATAACAATAGAATTCAAAAAAAATACTTCTGAAGATGGTACTTATAAAATAACTATTAGTACAAATAAACACCGTTCAGTACTTATTTCATATATAGATAAAAGAAGTTTAAAAGATGTACAAAGAATTACGATTCTTGATGAAAATGGAAATATAATTCACACAAAAACACTTATCGAAAAAATCACGATATAAGTTAATTTGGAAGCCGGTGTTTGTCAAGCAAGTTATCACATTTAATATAAAAAATGTATTTACTTATTTCTGATTTGCCATTGACACGGATCTATGCCTATATAGGCACTGTGGATTGGCAACACTTTTTTGAACAAATTCAGTAACTAACTCGCGGGGGTAGTCCCCGCGATCTCTTTACAAAACAAAGGAGGGGTAGCTTTGGGAAAAGATAAAACAGAAAAATTCATAAGACATTGGAGTAACAGAAGGGATCAAGGGAAGAGTAAATATATTATTATCAATAGCATCAGATACATAATAGGAGTATTGGTAGCGACTGTTATTATAAGTATTTATACAGGCAATAGTTTTGACTTCCTTTTCTTTATTGGTCTTAGCATCGGTGGAATAATAGGAAATATACTTGCATGGTATTCAAATGAAAAAAAATATAGTAATCTCATTAATATTAATAAAGAATAAAATACATTGGGGCAAACTAACCCGCGGGGACAGTCCCCGCGGTCCATTATAACAAAACGATAAGAGGTGTTGAATTTGACGGTAGAAAGCGTAAGAAAGCATATTGAATTGGAAAAATTAGATATTGAGGTACTTGAGCTCGATACCAGTACAGCTACGGTAGAGCTGGCTGCTGAATCCTTGGGAGTTGAGCCAGGAAGGATTGCAAAGTCGATGGCATTAAGGCTTAAGGACAGGGATATAATAATCGTCGCCAAGGGTGACGTTCGACTGGACAATAGAAAATTTAAAGACCAGTTCAAAGAAAAAGCCCGATTTATCAGTGGAGATGAAATGCTGGAGGCAACAGGGCATCCAGTTGGAGGCGTGTGTCCCTTTGGCTTGTCCAAACCACTTGACATATACCTTGACGAATCTCTCAAGGTTTACGATTACGTATATCCTGCTGCTGGAGGACCAAGTGCCTGTCTTAAGATAGATGTAAACTATCTACTTGAGGTTACAAACGGAGAATGGGTAGACGTGTGCAAGTAATAGGGTCTTATGTAATTATTTTGAAATATTAAAATTGTTCATATTGGGTAGAAATGTTGCAAACACATAAAGGAAGTGATCCTATGTTAAAAAAAGCGGCTTTTCTATCCTTATTATTAATTGTAGCCGTATTTGCCACAAGTTGTACACCAGCGTCAGACGACGCTATTATAAAGGAGCTTGAAGATAAAATTTCAGACCAGGAAATGAAAATTGCCCAGCTTGAACAGCAGTTGGATGATTTAAGCGGAGAACCTGCAGAAACTCCCGAACCTGAGCCTGAACCAGAGGAACCTCAGGGACCAGTACAGGGAGCATCATTGCTTAGCACTTCTTTGGAAGTTCTGGATCTTTTGAAGGACATGGATATGGCAGGTCTTTCAAATTTCGTACATTCAACACAGGGCTTGAGATTTACGCCTTACGATTATGTGGATACGCAGTCAGATTTGTTATTTACTGCAGCACAGGTAGCCGGGCTTGCCCAGGATAATACTGTGTATCTGTGGGGTTCTTTTGACGGGTCTGGCAATCCAATAAGTCAGAACTATGCGATATACCATCAGAGCTTTGTCTACGATCAGGATTTTCTAAATCCTCACATTGTTGGAATAAACAATAAAATTGGTACAGGAAATATGATAAATAATGTCGATACTGCATATCCTAACGGACAATTTGTAGAATTCCACTTTACCGGCTTTGATCCGCAGTACGAGGGTATGGATTGGAAAAGCCTGAAGCTCGTATTTGAGGATGATGGAGGAATGTGGTATTTAGTAGGGATTATTCACGGACAATGGACCATTTAATCTGGATTTATCCGCTGGCATCTGCTATTATATAAAAGGAGATTTTCTTTTGGAGGTGTATAGATGCTCGGCGGGCTTGTAGTAGGACTTATAGTGGGATGGATAGTTTCTCTCTTTGGAGGAGACAATCTGTTAATTCAGGGAATAAAAGAAATTACTGGAAATTCAATAACCAGCGCGGGCTATTATACAATATTCGCTATAATTGGCCTTCTGGGAGGCGTACTGAAACGCAAATAACCAGGTCCTTTTGGGACCTGGTCATATTTTTTTAAATGTCTTTAACTAGATAATATAGTGTTTTTACAGGAACTCCTGTAGCGCCTTTTGGAAGGTATCCCATTGGACTGGTAAGGTGAGAAGTACCTGCAATGTCTAAGTGTACCCATGGGGTATCATTGACAAATTCTCTTAGGAAAAGCCCTGCTGTTATTGTGCCTGCACCTCTTCCGCCAGTGTTCTTTATATCTGCAAAATCACTTTTGTTAAGCTCGACATACTCTTCGTTATGTGGTAGCTCCCATACTGGCTCTCCAGCTATTTTAGATGCCGCGCTGACCATTTCCATTAGGTCATCGTCGTTTGCTATAGCTCCTGTATTTACATTGCCTAAAGCTACGATACAGGCTCCAGTAAGAGTTGCTAGGTCTACTATTTTATCGGCCTTTTCCACTGTTGCTGTGTACCATAGAGCATCTGCAAGAGTAACTCTTCCCTCAGCGTCAGTATTTCCTATTTCAATAGTTTTGCCTGACATGGAGCCGATTATATCGCCAGTTTTATAAGCTCCGCCTGAAATCATATTTTCGCAAGCTGCAACTATGGCGATTACATTTTTCTTTAATCCTGATTTGGCTATTGAGTACATAGCTCCAATTACAGATGCAGCACCTGCCATGTCAGTGTGCATTGTGGCCATGCTATCAGCTGGCTTCAAGCAGTATCCACCTGAATCGTAGGTCAGACCCTTGCCGACAAGAGCCAGTTTTTCTTCAGAATCAGGATTGCCCATGTATTTCATGATGATAAACTGTGGTTCTTTTTCTGAGCCCTTTGAAACTGCTAAAAATGCAGTCATACCCATTTCTTCAATTTTTTCCCTTCCCCATACAGTGACCTCAACACCTACTGGTGAAAGTGAGTCTACAGCGCTTTTAGCAAGAACTTCTGGGTACATTTCTATTGCTGGCTCATTTACCAGGTTACGAGTTAGAAATACGCCTTCCATCAGGATACTAATCTCATCGATTGCATCAGTGGCACTTTGTTTTTCCTCCTCAGGTACTTCGATGTATACCGTGGAAAGAACAGTTTCTGGTTTATCGCCGCTCTTGTATTTATTGAAGCCGTATTGTGACTGAATTAAGCCTTCGACCACTGCTTTAATAGTGTTCGAGTAATTTTGAGTTTTATACACTGGCAGTGACATTCCAATGCTCTTAAATTTATTTTTTTCTGCTTCCTTTCCAAGGGAATGGAAAGCTTTCCTTATGGACTGGCTGTCGATTTTATCTTCATCGCCTAGTCCGACAAATATTATACCGTTTTCGTTGTGGCTGAGAGAGGTATAGGTTTCTCCATTTTTACCGCTGAAGAGTTTTCTATCCTTAAGAAAATTGAATAATTCTTTGTACTCTTCTGATACTGACCCCTTTTCGCCAACTGGCAGAACCTTTGCTTCGCCGCCTTTTTCTAAAACAAATTGCATACAATCACCCCTTATGGTATTTCGATACTCTAATTATATCAGATTTTTCTGTCAGATTCTACCGAAACTCAAGTATCATGCCGCCATATTTTATTCAAAAAAAATGTCTTTGGATAGTTGACATCTTAGTCAGCGTATGATAGTTTTTAATAAATAAATACCTTTAAACTGATCCCGTGAGATCAGAAAGGAGAGCGTAGAAGCGGTATTTTTTATGCCTTCCTTTATGGAAGGCTTTTTTGATACGCTACTCCAAAAGCCAAACGGTAATTTAGGAGGAATGATTATGTTAAAAGGACGACATCTTATCGACCCTCAGGATTTTTCAGTCGAGGAGTTGGAAAGTATCTTTGAGTTAGTTGAAGACATTATCGAAAGACCCGACGAATACAATTCTATATGCAATGGTAAGATCCTGAGCACTCTGTTTTATGAGCCCAGCACCAGGACCAGATTTAGCTTTGAAGCCGCAATGTTAAGATTGGGCGGAAGCGTTATCGGGTTTTCGGAGCCGGGCTCAAGTTCTGTTGCCAAGGGAGAAAGCCTGGGCGATACTCTCAGAACAGTAGGAGCGTATTCTGATATTATAGCTATGAGGCACCCAAAAGAGGGAGCTCCAAGACTTGGGATTGAATACTCACCAGTGCCACTGATAAATGGCGGAGACGGAGGGCACCAACACCCGACTCAGACTCTGACTGACCTGTTTACGATAATGCAGGCAAAGGGGAGACTTGAAAAACTAGTTATAGGATGCTGTGGAGACTTAAAGTTTGGAAGGACTGTTCATTCCCTTATAAAGGCTATGTCCAGGTATACAGATGTAGAATTTGTGCTGATATCTCCAAATGAGCTTCAGGTTCCAAACTATTTAAGACAAGAGATACTCCTTGGAAAGAATATAAAGTTCAAGGAAGTTGAAAGGCTTGAGGAAGTAATTGGAGAGCTGGATATCCTATACATGACCAGAGTTCAGAAAGAGAGATTCTTCAACGAAGCTGACTACGTAAGATTAAAGGACAGCTACATTCTGGATAAAGAAAAAATGGCTATGGCCTCCGAAAATCTGGCAGTGCTGCACCCTCTACCAAGAGTAAATGAAATAAGTACTGAAGTGGACGACGACCCGAGAGCTTGGTACTTCAAACAGGTTAAAAATGGAATGTACGTCAGGATGGCACTGATTCTTAAGCTTTTGGGGGTGAAGTAAATGCTAAAAATTACTAGTATAAAGAAGGGTCTGGTAATAGACCACATTAGACCAGGCATGGGATTAATGATATTCCAGTATTTGAAGCTGGATCAGGCAAAATTTACCGTTGCGCTCATAATGAATGCAACCAGTAAAAAGCACGGAAGAAAAGACATCATAAAAATAGAGGACGTAATAGATATTGACCTGGCAATGTTAGGTTTTCTTGATCCTAATATAACTGTAAATGTCATTGAAAACGAAGTAATAACTGAAAAAATAAAGCTTTCACTACCAAAGAGAGTTGAAGGAATCATAAAATGTAAAAACCCAAGATGCATAACAACCGAGGAAAAAAATGCTGTGCATAGATTTGTTCTTATTGATGAAACGAGGGGTATCTATAAATGTGAATACTGTGATCACATTTATTCCTGGGAGGGTTAAACAAATATGGAGATATTGATAAAAGGGGCAAGGCTGGTCGATTCAGAGATGGACACCATAGGAGATGTGCTTTTAAGAAATGGTAAAATCGCTGAGATTGGAGAGAATCTTGTCTGCGACTGTCGCACGATTGATGCAAAAGGGAGCTGTGTAATGCCTGCATTTGTAGATTTGCACGCCCATTTCAGAGATCCCGGCTATACCTGGAAAGAAGATTTTGTCACAGGGAGTCTGGCTGCTATGAAGGGCGGGTTTACCTTTGTAAACCTCATGGGGAACACCTCGCCCATATGCTCTGACATGGAAATTGTAGAGTATGTGCTTATGCGAGCTGAAGAACTGGAGCTTGCAGAGGTGCACCAGTGTGTTTCAATTACTAAGAACTTTGATGGGAAAGATATATCACATCTTGACAGTTTGAACGGGAAAGTGAAGATGATTACTGATGATGGAAAGGGCGTCGAAAGCTCTTTGGTTATGTACAAGGCGATGGAAAAAGCCAAGGAAAAAGGTCTCATTGTAATGTCTCATGCTGAGGACGAGCTGATAACACCAATTGATTACAGGCTGTCTGAAAATCTTGAGACTGTGAGAAATATATACCTTGCATTGCATACTGGTGCAAGACTTCATCTAACTCATGTCAGTACTAAAGAGGCAATAGAAGAAATTGCAAGGGGCAAGGCGAAGGGAGACAACATCACCTGTGATGTTACACCTCACCACATCGCTCTTTGGGACAACCCTTACAGGGTCAATCCACCTATAAGAAGCAAAGAGGACGTTGATGCTCTCATTGAAAACATAAAAAGTGGCGTTGTAGATGCTATTGCAACAGACCACGCTCCTCACACTATGGAGGATAAAGAAAAAGGCAGCCCTGGGCTTTCAGGGCTAGAAACGGCTTTTTCAGTAGCATACACTACTCTCGTGGAAGAGAGAGGTCTGGACATAAAACTGGTTTCCAGGCTTATGTCAGGCCGTCCTGCAGAGATAATGGGGCTTAACAAAGGAAGGCTTAAGGCTGGTTATGACGCTGATATCGTAATTGCTAATTTGGACAAAGAAATAACAGTAGACCCTGAAGAATTTGTTTCAAAAGGCAAAAACACTCCATTTGATGGATATAAATTCAAAGGTGATGTTTTAATAACCATTAAAGATGGTGATATAAAGTACCTGAACAGAAGAAATGAGGAGGTGCTAAATATTGGTAATTGACAAACTCTTTGAGCAGGTTACAGAAAAAGGAATGGTATGTGTGGGGCTGGACCCGAAACTTGAGTACATCCCAGAGCACATTAAGGATAAATACAAAGATATAGATGAAGTGTTGTTTCAGTTTAACCGCGAAATAATAGACGCTACGATTGATATAACGGCAATTTACAAGCCACAGATAGCCTTCTATGAAGCATGGGGACTTAAAGGGCTTATTGCCTACAGCAGAACGCTCAAATACATTCGCAGTGAAGGGGCTTTGTCCATTGGAGACGTAAAGAGGGGAGATATATCATCTACAGCCCAGATGTACGGTAAAGGACATTTTGAGGGAGATTTTGAAGCTGATTTTATAACTCTCAATCCGTATATGGGATATGACAGCATTACTCCTTACCTTCCGTATCTTGAGAGTGGCAAAAAGGGTATTTTTGTGCTGTTGAGAACCTCTAATCCTGGAGCGAAGGACATAGAATACCTCGAATCTTCAGGGAAGAAAGTCTATTACCATATAGGTGACACGCTTGATGAAATGGGCAGACCTTTTATAGGAAGCTGTGGGTACTCAGCACTGGGAGCAGTAGTTGGAGGAACTCACACTGATGAAGCTGTTGAAATAAGAAAGAGATACAAGAATATGTTTTTCCTGGTTCCTGGATATGGAGCTCAGGGAGCTACCGGTGATGATGTAAGACTGTATCTAAAAAATGGTAATGGCGGAGTTGTAAATTCATCCAGGGGAATAATAACTGCTTATAAAAAGCATGAAAATGGAAGCATGGATTTCGGCGAGAATGCCCGAAAAGCAGTTCTCGATATGAGGGAGGATATTGGATTTGAAGGATAATTACAGAGTAGGCACTATAGTTGAAAATAATGAGATAAGCAAAAATATTTTCAAAATAAGGCTTATGGGTGGATTTGCCGGAGAACCTGGACAGTTTTACATGCTCAGAGGCTGGGAAGGCACTGATCCTTTTCTATCGAGACCCATAAGCATATCTGATGCCTTAGATGGCGAATTGACTATGCTTTATGAGGTTAAGGGCATGGGAACTCATATTATATCTCAGCTTAAGGAAGGCGACAGTCTGGAGCTTTTAGGGCCACTTGGAACTGGGTTTCCTAATGTAGAAGGTAAAAGAGTTGCAATCGTTGCAGGAGGCATAGGAATTGCTCCGATGTTATACCTTGCGAAGAAACTGCAAAGTGAAGCAGATTTATTCGTAGGATTTAGAAGTGGCTCATATTACACAGACGAATTCAAAAATTATGTGAAAGATATAAAAATATCTACTGAAGATGGCTCAATAGGGCATAAGGGTTATGTCACAGAAATTTTTAATCCAGAGGATTATGATGTGGTGTTCTCCTGTGGTCCAATGCCAATGATGAATGCAGTTGGAAATAAATGCAAAGGAAAGACAAAGGTTTACGTTTCTCTGGAGAGCCATATGGCTTGTGGAATAGGAATTTGCCTGGGGTGTACAGTTCCTACTGTGAGAGGTATGGAACGGGTTTGCATGGAAGGACCTGTATTTTCTGCAGAGGAGGTGCTGCTGGGTGACTAAAGTAAAATTTTGTGGGATTGAATTTAAGAATCCGGTCATCGGTGCTTCCGGCACATTTGGATTTGGCAGAGAGCTTTCAGAGTACTTTGACCTTTCGCTTTTAGGTGGCATATCGACAAAAGGGCTTACTCTTGAAGCAAGACCTGGCAACAAAGGTCAGAGAATATATGAAACACCATCAGGAGTGATGAACAGCATAGGACTTCAAAATCCAGGAGTACAGGGTTTTATAGATTCTGAGTGGTCTTTCTTAGAGAATAAAAACCTAGTTACACTAGTCAACCTTGGTGGAGGAACAGTTGAGGACTACGTAGAAGGAGCAATACTTCTAGAGGATATAGATGCTCCCATTATAGAACTGAATATTTCCTGCCCAAATGTAAAGGAAGGCGGGATGGCATTTGGAATTCAGTGTACACCGGCAGCTATTGTTGTAGAAGCAGTGAGAAAAGTTACTACAAAGAAGCTTGTTGTCAAGCTATCGCCAAATGCTGAAAATATAAAGGAAATGGCATATACATGTGTAGAGGCTGGAGCTGATGGACTATCTCTAGTAAATACTTTTAATGCTCTAGCAATCGATGTAAAGAGCAGAAAACCTGTATTCAACAATATTACAGCGGGATTGTCAGGGCCAGCAATAAAGCCTATAGCTCTGAGAATGGTATACGAAGTAGCAACCACTGTAGATGTACCCATCATAGGAATTGGGGGTATTGCCAGTGCTGAAGATGCAATAGAATTTATAATGGCTGGAGCAAGTCTAGTTCAGGTAGGGAGTGCCAATTTCAGAAAACCTGACATTTGCATAGATATTGTGAAGGGCATTGAGGATTATATGACTGCTGAAGGAATAAAAGACCTTGAAGAAATAAGGGGAATAATTTGGAGGTAATGAAATGATAATTGATCTGTTAAGAGAGTCAGAAGCTTTGCTAGAAGGACATTTTTTACTGTCTTCAGGCAAGCACAGCAATAAGTACATTCAATGCGCTAAGCTGCTTCAATACCCTGACCGTGCGGAAAAAGTTGTACAAAAAGTAGTGGAAAAACTTGAAGGTATGGATATAGATGTGGTAGTAGGACCTGCCATGGGTGGAATAATTGTAGCCTACGAGCTGGGAAGACAGCTTGGGAAACCTGCATTTTTTACAGAGCGCGAAGAAGGAGAGATGACACTTAAAAGAGGATTTTCCATAGAAAAAGGGCAAAAGGTTCTCATCGCTGAAGATGTAATTACTACAGGAAAATCGTCCTTTGAAGCCATATCAGTTGTAGAGAGACTAGGTGGAGAAGTAGTAGGTATTGCAGCACTGGTAGACAGAACCAGTGGAGATCTGAAATACCCAGTATATGCAGCAGAAAAGCTAGTTGTAGAATCTTATGACAAAGACGACTGCCCTCTATGTAAAGAGAATATACCTATTGTAAAGCCAGGAAGCAGAAAGTTCTAGGTAACAGCAATTTTGGAGGACTGTAATGAATATTCGTACAGGAATAGATATTGTTGGTAATAAGAGAGTAGAGAGGCTCCTTTTAAATAAGAGAGCCAGTTTTTATAGGAGAATATTCACAGAAGCAGAGCAGGATTATTTAGAAATGAGAAATCACAATCCTTTAACTGCAGCTGGAATGTTTGCCGCAAAAGAGGCCGTTTCTAAGCTCCTTGGTACTGGCATAGGGCCTATCAGTTGGAAGGATATAGAGATACTCCATGAGAATTCAGGAAGGCCATATATTAACCCGTCTCCGGTACTATTTTCTGTTATGAAGAAAATGGGCGTAGAATCAATAGAAGTATCCATCTCAAATGAAGATGAATTTTCAATTGCAATAGCAAGTGCATTGCATAAAGAAACAATTGTAATTCCATCTGATATGCAATATAGACTTCCAGCAAGAAATTTGGATTCACATAAGGGAGATTACGGCAGAGTTGGCATAATTGGAGGAAGCCCTGGAATGACTGGAGCTGTGCACCTTGCTTCTTACGGAGCGCTAAAAAGTGGGGCTGGCTTGGTGTATTCTATAGTGGAGTTAGGGCTTGGAAGCACCATTGCATCCTATTCGCCCGAAGTGATAACAAAGGAAGCTGATGACCTCTATGTATACAAACTTGCTCTGGAAAACCTCGATGTGCTGGTAGTAGGGCCTGGGCTGGGAATTGACAAGAAAAAGAAAGAACTTGTCGAGGAAGTGCTTTTAAGCTTTCAAAACCCAGTCGTAATCGATGCAGATGGATTAAACATTCTATCTGAAAACATCTCGATTCTCAGGCATTTAAAACAACCAGTAATCGTCACTCCGCACCCTGGAGAAATGGCCAGACTCTTAAAAATTTCTGTTGAAGAAGTACAAAGTGATAGAGAGCGATACGCTATAGAATTTGCTAAAAGTTATGGCGTGGTTACTGTGCTTAAAGGGCACAAAACGGTGGTCACTGACGGAGAAAGAGTATATATAAATGAAACTGGCAATCCAGGTATGGCTACAGCGGGAAGTGGAGATGTCTTATCAGGGATTGCAGGAACTTTGCTTGCCTACAAAGAAGAACCTTATGAGGCAGCAGTTCTGGCAGTGTTCATACATGGTATGGCTGGAGACCTTGCTAAAGCAGAAGTTGGAGAATATGGAATGGTAGCTTCGGATATATTGAACAAAATTCCTGAAGCTATTTTAACAGTTGTAGAATAGAGAAGTAGAATAAACGGCGACAGAAGAATTTCTGTCGTATTTATTTTTTTAAATTCAATTATTTATTTAAAAATATTGTTATAATATATTATGGAATAAATTAAAGGAGGCTATTATGGATACGAAAACTGTTAGACCTACTTATGTTGAAGTAAATCTTGACAATCTGGAACACAATTATAAAGAAATTAGAAGAGTTGTAAGGAAAGAGACAGTTGTAATGCCAGTTATAAAGGCAAATGGATATGGACATGGAAGTATAGAGCTTGCTAGGCTATACCTTGGCATAGGAGCTGAACGATTAGCTGTGTCGCTTTTAAACGAGGGGATAGAGCTGAGAAGAGCAGGAATAGACTGTCCTATACTCATTATGAATTACACTCCGGACTTTCAGATGATTGACGTTGCAGCAAATGATCTGATCCAGACTATATACAGGTTTGACGACGCTAAAGCACTATCAGAAGCTGCTGTTGCCATGGACAAAAAACTAAAGATTCACATAAAGATAGATACTGGAATGAGCCGGGTAGGATTTCTACCAGATGAAAAGGCAGTAGAAGACATCGTTGAAATTTACAAACTGCCAAATTTGGAAATCGAAGGAATATTTACCCACTTTGCGAAATCTGACGAAGCAGATAAAACATTTACAAAGCTTCAGTTTGAGAGATTTATGAATGTCGTCAGTGCGTTGGAGGAAAAGGGAATTATAATCCCGATAAAGCACGTATCTAATTCAGCTGCTATTATTGACATGCCAGAATACAACCTGGACATGGTCAGGCCAGGTATAATTCTATACGGCTATTATCCATCTGATGAGGTTATGAAAGAGAGGATAGATTTAAGGCCTGCAATGACCCTAAGAACAGTGGTTTCAAATCTAAAGACTCTTCCTCAGGACACAGGTATCAGCTACAACCATGTGTACAGAACTCCTGAAGAAGCACAGATTGCAACGGTTCCCATAGGTTATGCTGATGGATACCCACGAACACTGACTGGCAAAGGACTTGTCGCAGTTGCAGGGAAGAGGGTAGTGATAAAGCCGAGAATTTGTATGGATCAGATAATGTTTGATGCGACTGGTCTTGGAGATATAAGCATTGGAGATGAAGTGGTATTCTTTGGTTACGGATCAAATGAATATCCAACTGTGGATGAATTGGCTGGTATTATCGGAACTAATAGTTATGAAGTAGTTTGCATGATGGGAAGAAGGCTTCCAAGGGTATATGTAAAACGTGGAAAAGTGGTAAGAACGATAGACTATTTACTCGATTAAATAATTCCAACTGGTTGACACGGAATTCAATTACGTAATATAATTGAACTGACCCTATAATTCTCTGTAATAAAGAAAGGGGGGGTTAATATAATGATTGAAAGAGACTCGGGTCTCCCTATGCATATAGACAGCAATAAAGATCTTTTTGACAAGCTGGTCGCTTTGTGCAACTGCACTGAATATCGATGCAGTAAATACAAAGCGTTCATCAAGGCTTACCTCGATGTATACCAGCTGAACGTAACCCTCGCTGAAATGGGGCTGGAGCAGGATATGTCTGATCTGGCCGGATATGAAGACATACTGGAGTACGACAAAACATGATAATCAGGCGAGGAGACATATATTATGCAGATCTAAGTCCTGTCATTGGTTCTGAGCAGGGTGGTGTGCGGCCGATACTCGTGATTCAAAACGACGTCGGCAACAAATACAGCCCGACGATTATCGTAGCTGCCATCACCTCTCAGATCAATAAAGCCAGACTGCCAACCCATATAGAAATAACCGGGCCGGAGCATGGTCTTCCAAAAGACTCTGTCGTGCTTTTAGAGCAGATAAGGACAATTGATAAAAAGAGATTGAGAGAAAAAATAGGGAAGTTTGACGAAGAAATGATGCGAAAAGTAGACGATGCACTAAAAATAAGCATCGGTCTGGGGAATTACTGATGATTCCATTACATATCAGGCACTAATAATATATTGTGCCGACAAAAAAATAGGCATTATTAATGCTTATTTTTTTGTGCTATAGTATAATGTAAGATGGTCAGTTATGTGACCGGATGCAAATTTACTATAAGTATAAAGGAGAGTAAATATGAAATTAAAGAGAACTATTGCTGTTATAGGCATTGCGGGTATTCTTCTTACATCAGGACTTGTGTATTCTGAACCGGGAAACGAATCTGACCCAGTGGTGGCTTTGAGCTACCTGGAAGAGAAACTTGACGAAATTAAGGATTATATAGATAGAAAAATCAAAGACAACACTGCTGCTCCTGAACAAGTCACTCAAAGCAGCTCATTGGTTGTAGTTGAGCTGTGGAATGGTCAAATGCTTATAGGTGAAGCTGGTAGTGAAATAATTCTTAGAAGTGGTTCTGCAACGGCTATAACCAGTGCCATGGGAGGCCTCTCTGACGTTACAGCAGGAGTAGATATAGCTGAAGGACAGCAAATCCCTGAGAATCACCTGTTGATAATACCAAGAAGTGATGACAGAGGAATTTTTGTAACCAAAGACAGCACGTTTGTAATGGTGCGTGGTGAATATACTATCAGATAGATGATGTCATAAGGAGAATGGCGGATATGAAAAAGATTACTGTTATAGGGCTTGGTTACATAGGGCTTCCTACTGCTGCAGTTCTCGCAAAAGCAGGAATGGAAGTACTAGGCTATGACCTTAATAAAAGAGTCGTCGAAGCATTAAACAAAGGCGAAATAATTATTGAAGAGCCAGGTCTTGGAGAACTGGTTGAACAAGTAGTAAAAAACGGGAACTTAAAGGGCATCTCAACTCTTGAGAGCTCAGATGTGTTCATCGTATCAGTGCCGACGCCTATAAATGCAGAAAAAAGCGCCGACATGAGCTATGTGCAAAAAGCAGTCACAGGAATCTTGAAAGTTCTTAAAAGAGGCGACATAATTATTTTAGAATCGACCTCTCCTCCAGGAGCAACGGAGGAGTACGTGGCTAAAGCAGTAAACGATTTTGGGTTAATAGCAGGAGAAGATGTGCTGATTGCACACTCTCCAGAAAGAGTATTGCCAGGCAAGATTATGACAGAACTAATAGAAAACGACAGAATTATCGGTGGAATAAATGAGAAATCTTCACTGGCAGTAAAAGCAGTTTATGAGAGTTTTGTAAAGGGAAATATTTACCTTACTGACTCACGCACAGCAGAAATGTGCAAGCTAATGGAAAATACTTTCAGAGATGTCAACATCGCCCTTGCAAATGAACTTGCAATCTTATCTGAAAACCTAGGGATAAATGCCTGGGAGGTAATAAGACTGGCGAATAAACATCCACGGGTAAATATCCATCAGCCTGGGCCTGGAGTAGGGGGACATTGTATTGCAGTAGATCCCTGGTTTGTAATAGAAGGGCAACCCGAAGGAAAACTAATAAGAACCGCAAGGGATCGAAATGATGGAATGCCACAAAGAGTATTTGAGTCGGTATACAAATATTTAAAAGGGATAGATAATCCCAAAGTTGCAATATTCGGAGTAACATATAAGCCAGATGTTGACGACATCAGAGAGAGCCCGATACTTAAACTTATTCAGCTCTTAATAGACAGTAATAACGTAAGAGTATCCATACACGATCCACACGTGGATGGCGAGACATTCAACTTTGGAGAATATAGAAAAGAATCTGTCTATGAGGCAGCAGAAGGTGCAGACCTTCTGGTTCTTGCTGTAAACCACACTGAATATAAATCTTTAGATTTTAATGAGATTGGGAAAGTTATGAGGACAAAACAAGTTTTCGACACCAGAAATTTTTTAGACAGAGTTTTGTTAAACAATATGGGATTCAGAGTATTTCTACTGGGTAGGGGATAGAATGTTAAAAGCACTAATAATAGCAAATGAATTTCCTCCTACTGGAGGGGCTGGAGTCCAAAGAACGGCAAAATTTGTAAAGTACTTAAGAAAATATGGATATGAGCCAATAATTGTCACAAAGGATCATCCTGGAAGCGTGGTAGATGAATCTTTGCTCAATGACATTCCAAAGGATGTTGAAATACACAGGCTTAAAGCATATGATACCATGAACAGGGCTGGTGTAATGAGAATACCGATGAAAGTTCTGGGCTCGAGAATATTATCTCCAGATTCAGAGTTCTTCTGGTATTATTTTAATCGGGAAAAAGTTGTAGAGATTGCAAAACATAACGATGTAGACGTTGTTTATACGACATCGTTTCCTTATAGTGCACACCTTTTCGGGTTATATCTAAAGAGAGTTATGCCTGAACTTCCGTGGGTTTGCGACTTCAGGGATGAATGGACAAACAACCCTTATCATCTGGACAGTTTTTCCAGAAGGTTGAAACTGAAACTGGAAAAGAAAAAAGAACATGAAGTTACATCTGAGTTTAATTATTTTATTACAAATACACCGCTGATGCTTGAAGGATTTCTTGCTGACAATCAGAAGCTAAAGGA
>JAVEXI010000023.1:0-28804 GCA_034004165.1 Gudongella sp.
ATCCTTAAGTGACAGCATTTCTGGCTCTTGTGTTTTTTCAACGAGATCAGCTGTCAGCTCATCAAATTTTGATATGGTGATATCCTTATTTATGTGCTGAGGTCCAGCAATTGTAGCCGTTATAAACGGAAGATTAATATTAGTTGTCTTTGTAGTTGAGAGCTCTTTCTTGGCTTTTTCAGAGGCTTCTTTAAGCCTTTGAAGAGCCATCTTGTCAGTTCTTAAATCAACACCATTCTCTTTTTTGAACTGCTCTGCTATATAATCTATCAATTTGTCGTCAAAATCGTCTCCACCCAGGTGGTTGTTTCCTCTTGTGGAAAGAACTTCAAATACTCCATCGCCTAGTTCTAGAATAGAAACGTCAAATGTTCCTCCGCCAAGGTCAAATACCATGATTTTATGTTGTCCATGTTCTTTATCTAATCCATAAGACAGTGCCGCTGCAGTAGGCTCATTGATTATCCTTTTAACGTTTAGCCCAGCAATTTTCCCTGCATCTTTTGTAGCTTGTCTTTGGCTATCTGTAAAATAAGCAGGAACAGTAATTACTGCATCTGTTACAGTTTCTCCAAGGTAGCTTTCAGCATCAGCTTTTATCTTTTGAAGTATCATTGCAGATATTTCCTCAGGGCTGTAATTCTTGCTGTCTATCGATACCTTAAGATCGCTTCCCATCTCTCTTTTAATAGACTGAATAGTCCTTTCAGGATTTGTTATCGCTTGTCTCTTAGCAGTTTCCCCTACTAGTCTTTCTCCATCTTTTGTAAATGCAACTATTGACGGAGTCGTCCTATTTCCCTCCACATTGGGGATTATTATAGCCTCTCCGCCCTCCATAACTGCGACGGCTGAGTTAGTAGTACCTAAGTCAATTCCAATTATTTTTCCCATATTATTTCCTCCTCGTTATTTCGCTACAATGACCATTGAAGGCCTTATAACTTTTTCTTTAAATTTGTATCCTTTCTGGAGAACCTCAACAATAGTTTCTGGCTGGTCTCCAGTTTCAAGTACGGATACTGCATGATGCAAATTTGGATCAAATTTTTCACCTATTGCAGGAATTTCAACAACTGAATTTAATTCCAATAGTCCAAAGAGCTGTTTTTCAATCATTTCAATGCCTTTGAAGAAACTGTCTTCTTTATCCTCGTGAGAATCAATCGCCCTTTGAAAATTATCCAGTATAGGTAAGAGCTCCAAAACAACAGTCTCTATCCCAAAATTAACAGACTGCTCTTTCTCCCGATCTGATCTTCTTTTGTAGTTTTGAAAATCAGCTTGCAATCTGGTTAACTTATTATTAAGATCAAAATTTTCAAGTTCCTTTTCCTTTAACAGTTGGTTATTATCGCTTTGCTCACCATACTGAATGAATTCTGTATCAGCACCTTCTCTTTCTGCAGAATCCTTAGTTTCCATTTCCAAATTTTCCTCTTCAAGTGAGGACTTTTTTTTGTCTTTGTGTTTGTCTGCCATTGAATCACCCCTTATCCGTCAAATTATAGTTATTGATAACTTCAGATATATTGTCAGAAAAAACCTTCAGAGTGGCTATGAGTTTAGCATAGTCCATTCTCGTTGGCCCTATGATACCAATTCTGCCTATAGTTTCCCCATTAAATTTGTAGGTTGTGGTTATTATACTGCATTCTCGTAATGGTTCGTATATATTTTCTTCACCAATCATTACATCTATACCACTTGAAAACATTCCCTTTTGCAGGATTTCAATAAGTTGATCCTTATCCTCTATTGCAGAGATAATTGATTTGGCCTTTTCAATATCACGATATTCGGGATAGTTCAAAAGTTGAGTCAGCCCATCGGTATAAAGATCAGTAGATTCGATATTATTCACTGACTTGCCAATAAACGGCAGCAACCCTTCGAGATCTTCTTTATATTTACTAAACTCATTGTATATTCCAATAGCCAGATCCCTATTTATTGCCTGAAACGTTTTGTTTTTCAGCTTCTCATTCAATATATTAGATATTTCTGTGAGTTGATGTTCAGGAATTGTTCTGTTCATCTTAAATACTGTATTCTTTATTACACCTGACTCATTTACTATTATTAACAGAACCTGGTAATCATCAATAGGCAATAGCTGAATGTGTCTTATCTTTGTCTCGCTTAGTTGAGGAGATATAGCCAGAGATGTATAATTTGTAATCTTTGATAAGAGCCTCCCAGCATTCTGAATTAGCTGATCAAGTTCTTTACTCTCTTTGGAAAGAACACCCTGGATTTCCTGTTTCCACTTTTTATCAATTGCTGATACCTTACTTTGTACGAGTGTATCCACGTATAATCTGTAAGCCTTGTCAGAAGGTACTCTCCCTGACGAAGTATGAGTTTTATTGAGGAAACCCAATTCTTCCAGATCAGACATCTCATTCCTTATAGTAGCCGGGCTGACGCCAAGATCATAGTATTTTGAAATAGTCCTAGACCCAATTGGCTCAGCAGAAGAAATGTAACTGTCGATTATGGCATACAATACTCTAAACTTTCTATCATCCAACATGTACATCACCTCTATACTTTCAACCGGATGATTGTTAGCACTCAAACCCCTCGAGTGCTAACCTATTTATAAGTTACCACCAGAGAACAGCTTTGTCAATAGTTTTATCTATTTGAAAAGATCGACTTCTACTACATTACTTAGGTCAAATCCTCTCCTTGTGAGCCTGATGTAATCCTGAGTTCTTTCCAGTAGTCCTCCGTTTATATGTTTATTTATAACTTCCTCATATTTATCTTCGAATCGATATCCAAATTCTTCATAAAACTCCTGGAGGTTAATCCCCTCATTCATTCGAATTCCAAGAATAAGGAACTCAGACGCCCTCATTGTTTCATTAATTCTCTCTTCTCCATCTATAGGGAATTCTTCTTGCTCAATCATTTCAAAGTATTTATCAAATTCTGAAGTATTCCAAAATCTCAAGCCTGGCAAATATGAGTGAGCTGACAAACCAATCCCTAAGTATGGTTTTAGCTTCCAGTAGCCAATATTGTGGGCGCAGGTTTTTTCTGTCGTTGCAAAATTTGATATTTCGTACTGTATTAAACCACGTTTTTTTAAGAGGTCTACTCCCTCATGATACATTAATCGCTCTTCGTCTTCACCAGGCAAACTAATTAAACCTTTGTCATATCGAGCAGTGAGAAGGGTTCCTTCCTCCAAGATCAGACTGTAAGCTGATATATGACTTAAACCAAGGTTACAGCCATGATTTAAATCGTCCAGATATGATTCTTTGGTTTGCCCGGGTAATCCTAACATGAAATCTCCACTTATGTTTTCGAAGCCGGCTTCTCTTAGAAGATAGATTGCTTCTTCTGTCTGCGCTGCAGTATGAATTCTTCCAATCGCCTTTAGTAGGTCTTCATCAAAACTTTGAATCCCCAGGCTGATTCGATTTATACCTGCTTTAAAATAACTGTTAGCTTTTTCCGCAGTGAGAGTACCAGGATTAGCTTCCATAGATATCTCAGCATCATAGGAAATGTTAAATGCTGTCCTCAAAGCATCCATAACTTCAGCAATAAATAAGTAATCAACCGAAGAAGGAGTTCCACCTCCTATGAAAACAGTATCCACTTCCGGTCTTTTAAGCTCTTTTCCCCTTAGGGTTATCTCTTTTATCAGAGCGTTAAAATACCTTTCTACTGTATCGTTCAAAGGAACTGATGCAAAGTCGCAGTAACTGCATTTGCTTATACAAAATGGAATGTGCACGTAAATACCCATTTTTCTCATTGCTTCACCTCATTGAAAAATGCACAGTTAATGTGCATTTTCAGTCTAAGTTTCATGATTTTTTATTTCTCGTCGTATTTTAGCACTGTTAGGAACGCTTCCTGAGGTACTTCAACAGAACCAATCTGTCTCATCCTCTTCTTTCCTTCCTTCTGCTTTTCAAGGAGTTTCTTCTTACGTGAAATATCTCCTCCGTAGCACTTGGCCAGAACGTCTTTTCTAAGGGCTCTAATAGTCTCTCTGGCAATAATCTTTGAGCCTACTGCTGCCTGAATAGGTACAGCGAACTGATGTCTTGGTATGACATCAACCAGCCTCTCTGCTATGGTCCTTCCACGCTCATAAGCTTTCTCTTCGTGGACTATCATTGAAAAAGCATCTACCATCTCACCGTTTATTAGAATGTCCATCTTGACTAACTCACTCTGTTTATATCCCTTAAGTTCATAATCCAGTGATGCGTAGCCGCGAGTCTTAGACTTGAGCATGTCAAAAAAGTCATATATAACTTCGTTAAGAGGCATATCGTAGTGCATGACTACTCTCTTTTCCTCCAGATACTCCATATTAAGGTATACCCCTCGTTTATTCTGGCACAATTCCATTATAGTCCCAACGTATTCAGTTGGCGTCATAATGGATGCGCTTACAATTGGTTCTTCCATGAATTCAACTTCAGTTTCTGGTGGAAGATTTGAAGGATTTTGAATTTCTAGGACTTCTCCATTCTTTTTGGTTACTCTATAAATAACACTTGGTGCAGTAGCAATTATACTAAGGTCAAATTCTCTATCCAGCCTCTCCTGAATTATCTCCATGTGTAGAAGACCTAAAAATCCACATCTAAACCCAAATCCCAGCGCAACAGAAGTTTCTGGCTCAAAGACGAGAGCCGCATCGTTTACCTGTAGCTTTTCCAGAGCATCTCTTACTGAGTTAAAATCTTCTCCTTCAGCAGGATAGATACCACAGTATACCATTGATATTACCTTTTTATAACCTGGCAACGGTTCTGCAGCTGGATTATCGTCGTCGGTTATGGTATCTCCAACCCTGGCCTCTTTCACATTTTTTATACTCGCAGTCAGATATCCTACTTCGCCAGCTTCTAAGCTCTCTCCAGGAATATGTTTATTGGTGTTGATTCCAACTTCCGTGACCTCAAAAGATTTTCCAGTAGACATCATTCTAATTTCCATACCTGGTTTTACTACACCATCAAAGACTCTTATGTAGCAGGTAACACCCTTGTAGCTATCATAGTAGCTATCGAATATCAAAGCTTTTAGTGGAGCTGATTTGTCCCCAGTAGGAGCAGGTATTCTATGAACTATTGCCTCCATGACATTTTCAATATTGAGTCCTTCTTTAGCAGAAATCTGCGGGGCATCGTGAGCTTCAATTCCAATAATATCTTCTATTTCATTAATAATCTCGTCAGGCCTGGCGCTTGGTAAGTCAATCTTATTTATAACTGGAAGTATTTCTAAATCCTGCTCTAATGCCAGATATACATTTGCAAGAGTCTGCGCTTCTACACCCTGAGTAGAGTCAACTACCAGAATGGCTCCTTCGCAAGCTGCTAGAGACCTGGATACTTCGTAATTAAAATCTACATGCCCTGGTGTATCAATCAGATTTAATATGTACTCTTCGCCATTCTTTGCCTTATAGACGAGCCTTACTGCTTTTAATTTAATTGTTATGCCCCGTTCCCTTTCAAGATCCATCTTATCGAGAACCTGAGACTGCATTTCTCTGGAAGTGAGCATCCCCGTCTTTTCAATAAGTCTGTCGGCAAGCGTCGACTTCCCGTGGTCTATGTGGGCAATTATAGAAAAATTTCTTATATTGTCCATTTTGCTATTCACCGTAAAACCTCCCGAATTATGATAAAAACACTCCCTGTGAAGGGAGTTTATTCCAATTTTCCAAATCTGTCATCTATGGGATAATATCTAAACCCAGTTATCCCTTTAAGCTTTGATACCGGTATAGTACCAAAATACCTGCTGTCCTTACTGGCTCCTTCGGCTCTGTTGTCTCCAAGAACAAATACCTCTCCCTCTGGCACTACCCATATACTATCATCGTAAATATGTGTATAGTGTTCTCCGGTCAGATAAGATTCTTCAAGAAGTTCTCCATTTACGTAGACTTCTCCATTCTCTATCAAAACGACATCCCCGGATATTCCTATTACTCTCTTTATATAATCCTTACCAGGACTGTCTGGAGCTTCAAGAACTACTATGTCACCTCTTGCTGGCCCATGAAAATATAATGATACTTTCATTGCAAAGAGTCTGTCTTTCTCATGGAGCGTCGGGTACATTGAATTACCCAATACATAAGTTGTATTAAATACAAAAGTCTTTACTAAAACTGCTATAGCAATAGCAATTACTATACTCCTAATCCATTCTCCCACTTCAGATCTTCTTTCTACTTCTTCCATTTTAATGCCCCTTTCAACCCAAAAAACCATTACCGAAATCGGTACTGTTACAGAAATATTATATCATTAAAGTTACTTAAATCAATGAAAACTATATTTAGAAAGAACCGATAACAGTAATTATTTACAGCTTGTGTTGTATATATGTCTTCTTATTTTGTTCAAAGCATTGATTATAAGCCTGATTTAGCATATTTTACAGCATTATTTGTTCTTGCTTTTTAGATTTTGTCATGGTACAATATCTCTTGTTAGATTATGAGGAGGTGAAACGATGGCAAATATCAAATCGGCTAAGAAAAGAATCCTGGTTAGTAAAAAGAGAACTGATATGAATAAAAGTAGAAAATCAGAGATTAAGACATATATCAAGAAGTTTGAAACTGCCGTTTCAAAGGGCGAAATTGACGAAGCAAGAGAGCTTCTTAAACTAATTGACAAAAAGCTTAAGAGAGCAGCAACTAAAAACGTTATACATTTGAATGCAGCAGCAAGAAAAGTAAGCAGACTTACAAAGGCTTTGAATAAAGCAATGTAAATAAAACTTCGGGCAAGCCGAAGTTTTATTTTTTTTCAGTTATTTCAATTATAAGCATTTCCATAGTAAGGTCAGTGTCAACAGAGGTGGTCTTCATAGCTATATCAGCCTTTAGTATTGCATTAACTATTTCTTCCAGCCTTACATCGTCAAACTGAACAGCCTGCCTGGATATCTTCTGAAATTCAAAAGACTTTATTTCCAATTTATCCTGAATGTCTTTTTGTGAGTATCCTTTCGATCTATATGCTCTATATCCAAGCAAAAGCCTGAATTGTCTTGAAATCATATATAGTATTCTTTGAACAGGCTCATTTCTTAATTTCATGTTTGAATAAATTTCAATTGCTCTACCAGTATTTTTTTCAGCTATTGCAGTCAACAGGTCGAATATATTTTTATCGATGCTTTCCTCAATCACAAAATCAATAGTCTCTCGGTTTATAAACCCGTCTACTGTATAAGCTGCTAATTTTTTAAGTTCATTCTCTATATCGTATAAGCTTTTAGCACTATCTCTATTTAAATATCCAGTCTGCTGAATAAAGTAGTTCAAATTTGACATTTGTATCCCTACTCCGACGGGTTTTAATACTTCGCCTGCCCATTTCAAAAGCTCCCCTGTGTCAAGTTTGTCGCAGATAAGCGTCATACCTGCTTTATCAAGTCTTCTATAGAGCTTTGTGTTCTTTTTTATAGTATTAAATGTATCCTGTATTATAAGTATCTGATGCTCACCGAGATTTAGAAGGTATTCAATAAACTTTTCGTTCCCTGACTCTCGCTCTACAAAAATTCCTGGTTCCTTCATGACAGTTACCCTCTTCTCTGACATGAAAGGAAGGGTCTCGCAGGATGTCTCAAGCTCTGCAGCAGTTGCCGTCTTACCATCAATATAACTTAAGTTTAGTGATTGCATTGCCACTGGAACTGCCTGGTTTACAACTAATGCAGTAGTTCTGTCTATTATGTAAGGTTCTTTTCCAGTTATAAGAAGTACTGGTTTTAATTTTTCTTTATCAAATACTGCTCCTAACCACAATGATTCCATTTTCAATGTATTCCCCTTTTATGTATTCAGATATTAAAGCAATTTCAACTGCCAATAATAGCAATACGGCTAATATGAAACCTGTGTATTCTCGATAAAATGAGGATAAAGAAATTCTCCAATCATCCTTTAGGAAAGGGATGATTTCAAGCCCATCTTCTTTGATTATAACTCTTATCATTCCCATTTTATCTGTTCTAAAAATATCGACGCCAAATTCTTCGAGCCTTTTGATGACTTCTCCCGTTGGATGCCCGTAGGGATTGTTTCTTCCCACAGATATTATACTATATTCAGGAGAAAATTTCTTCAGCCATTCTTCAGTTGTAGATGTGCGGCTTCCGTGATGTGCTACCTTTAAAACATCGATATCTGTGCTGTAATTGCTTGCCAAAATAGCTTCTGTCTCTTTTTCGATATCACCAGTGAACAATATTCTAGTGCCTCTTGCTTCTAGTATCATGACCATTGAATTATTATTTTCGTTTATATATGGAATGTGTCCCTTTTCTGGCCAGAGAATTCTCAGTAACACACCATCGTCTAAAACTATTTCTCTTTCACCTGAAAGCAGAACAACTGGAACGCTTTTTTCTTTTGCAATAAGTAAGAGGTCTTCAGGAGGTTCTGCGTTAATAAAAATAACATCAGTTGGAATTTGACTTATTACAGGCAAAAGCCCTAAATAATGATCTTCGTGGCGATGAGATATAAACACCGCATCTATCTTTTTAACTCCCTGCTTTTCCAAATAAGGCAAAGTTATCCTTTCTCCAACATCGTATTCTTTATTTAAAGAACCCCCTGCATCGATAAGATAACTTGCCTTACTCGTCCTTATTAGAGCACTATCACCCTGTCCCACATCAATAAAATCAATCATTATCGGATTAGTATTATTAGGTATGAGCAGCGTGGATACAGAAGCAAATAATAACCACACTACTATTGTCTTCTTTAAGTTAATCTCAAGTCTTTGCAGATATCTTCGATTCAGAAATACAGCAATAATAAAGAAATAAACGGTAGCTTCAATCAGAGAAAATGTTTTGATAATTAGAGGATTCAGAGGTATAGCTGAGGTTATGTGTGCAACTATTCTCTGCAAATCTAGCAAAAATTCAAGAACTGGCATTATAGTAGGAACAACCAAAGAGATAAATCCTGTTATCAGTGCCATCGAAGCCACCGGAACTACTATTAAATTGGATATTAGAGCAATAGTCGGAACTACATTAAACCAGTAAGCCTGTACAGGTAACATGCCTAAGTTTACAGCCATTACAGCAGAAATACTATCAACAATTTTACCTTTTAGTGGATACATAGCAGTTTTAATTCTGTCAGAAAATAAAATTAGCGAACTTGTGGCTGCAAATGAAAGCTGAAAACCGGAATTGAAAATCCAAAGGGGCTCAATCAGCAAAAGAATTATAAATGAACCACATAGAATATTGAATTGATCAGACGGCCTATGCAACAGATGCGAAAAATATACCATGAAAAACATGAGAATTCCTCTTGCTGCAGAAGCAGGCATTCCTATAGCGAATCCATACATAACAACTATTATAAACGAAAACAGGAAGTTATACCTTCTCTTTAGCCCCAGTCTTGAAAGAATAAAAGTAAGTCCTCCAGCAATCAGGCCAATATGAAGCCCTGAGACAGCCAGAAGATGTGCAAGGCCCATATCTTTATACAATTCATATTCATCTTTATTGAGAAGTCTGCTGTCACCGAGAATTAGTCCCTTCATAAAAGATGCATTTTCAGGTCTTAGTCCTTTATCAAATCTCATTGAAACAAAATTTATAAAGCCTGCTCTAAGGTTGTAAAATAAGCTTTTGTTGCTCTCCAAGACAATTATTTCTGATCTGTCACCAGACGCCGTATAACCAATACCCTTCGATTGAAGGTATCTTTTATAGTTAAAGAAACCTGGATTAGAATTTTGTGAAGGCAAGCTAAGGTTTCCCTTAAATATTACTCTGTCTCCAAGTTCTGCTATTATTGCCTTTCTATCATAATTTACAAGTATAGATGTACTAGACGGCTTTCCATTTATATATTCAGCTTTTATTGTAATTCTGTCCACACCATCTGAAATTGATATATCAGTCACAACACCAATTAGCTCGATATTCTTTTCTTCCTGAAACAGTTCAAATTCGTTTATCTTTGAGTTTGCCAAAAGTGCCCCTGCTACTACAAAGAATATTAAAGCGTACAAATGAGGCTTTCGTCTATCAATCAGCCTTAACAACGAAAAAAACAAAGCGATCGTTCCTACAAGGAGCAAAGCTCTGTCATCTATATACATAAAATACGCAAGGATAATCCCGGCTGCCATGCCTGCTGCTGGAACAATTAATGGTCTTCTCATCTGATATCATCACCCATGCTTTATATTTGAATTGTTTTAATATATAATTATATTAATAATGCAATGTAAAAATATTATAACACAGAATAAAATCGTATTTCCAGATATGTCCAAAATAAATCATAGGAGGGAACCGCATTGACCAGAAAACTGTATTGGGAAAACCCTTATTTATTTGAAGCGAGAGCAAACGTGATTTCAACAGATTGCGACGACGAAGAATGTAATGTAGTCCTCGACAAAACGATTTTTTATCCAGATATGTCAGGTGGACAACCTGGCGATATTGGTACCATAGGTGAGCAGAAAGTTTTAAGGACATTTGAAAGAGGCAGTGATATCGTTCATGTGCTTAAGAGTCAGCCAAGAGCAACTAATGTTTCTCTGAATATCAATCCAGACAGAAGATTTGATCTCATGCAACAGCATACAGGTCAGCATCTGTTGTCTGGTGTTTTGTACAGGTTGTTTAAATATGAAACTATCAGTTTCCATCTAGGCGAAGACTATGCGACTATAGATTTAAATTGCCCTGCTATCAGCGACGAAGAACTGGAGCAGACAGAAAGACTTTGTAATAAGATTATACAGTCAAATTTTGAAGTGAAATCCTATTTTGTATCGCGGGATAAGGTTAAATACTTGCCTGTCAGAAAGCCTCCGACAGTAGATGAAGACATAAGGATTGTAGAAATAGAAGGTTTTGACTTTTCACCATGTGGTGGAACCCATCTTTCAGGAACTGGCGAGCTTGGGCTCATAAAAATCTTAAAGACTGAGAAATACAAAGGAAATGTAAGGATGTATTTTCTCTGTGGAAAGAGAGCTCTTAAAGATTATTTTAACAGGTATAAGGCTACGAGAGAAATCGGGGCAATGCTTTCTGCCGGAGACTCTGATCTGGTCGAAAAATTTACATCCCTCTATGATGAAAAAGAAGGCCTTCAGAAGGAAAATAGAGAGTTAAAGGAAAGGCTCATTTCACTTGAGTGTGGACTGCTGTTAACTAAAGCACAGTTATTTGAGGAAGTTAACTTAGTACATGAAATATTTGATGGCAGAGACTTCAAATCCTTAAATTCTCTAGGCAATCAGATTACATCGAATAATGAGAAGACATTGATTGTGTTTGGAACTACGGGAGAAGAGCACAGTCAGTTTATCATAAGTAAATCGAGAGATTTCGAGCTGGATTTATCTGAACTATATAAATCTATATCTTCTACTTTTAGTGTAAAAGGAGGAGGAAACAGCAATACCGTTCAAGGCTCTGTAGACAAAGAGCAACTGAATGACCTGATTGAATACAGTATAGAGCTAATAAAAATAAAGCTTAACAAAAAACTATAGCGCCTGAAAAGGCGCTTTTTGTTTTATTATTGGCGGGAGTATGTGGGAATCGAACCCACCCAAGAAGCTCCTAACCCCTCGCGCTGGTTTTGAAGACCAGAGAGCCCACCAGGACTCCTCTACCCCCATAGGTTACAAGAGCAATTATACATTAACATCGTTGGTATTTCAACATTAATTTTCTTTGAAATAATAGCCAACGCCCCACTTAGTCATAATATAATCAGCATTCTTGGGATCTTTCTCCAGCTTCTCCCTTATTCTTCTGATGTGAACGTCTACAGTACGAAGATCACCATAATAGGCATAACCCCATACCCTTTCAAGTAGCTCCTCCCGAGTAAATACTTTTCCTGGAGTTGAAGCCAGAACATATAATAAATCGAATTCCTTTCCTGTAAGGCTTACATCTGTATCTTTACATGAAACTTTTCGTCCGACAGTATTAATTCTAATATCTCTGATTTCTATGGAGTTACCGTCTTTTTCTGGTACTCTATTTGAAACTCTTCGCAAAACTGCCTTCATCCTCGCCTTTAACTCAAGTATGTTGAAAGGTTTCACGAGGTAATCGTCTGCGCCATATTCTAACGCTAAAATTTTCTTTATATCTTCATCTACAACAGTTATCACAATGATGGGAACTCCAGAAATACTCCTAATGTTCTGGCATAGGGCCAGGCCGTTACCATCGGCCAATTCCACCTCAGTAAGCACCATGTCGTATTCCCTTTTAGAAACCATTTCCATGGCTGTCGTTGCAGAATAAACATAGTCAGTTTCATAGTCATCCTGTTCCAGTGAATACTTCAATCCTTTAACAAATGATTTGTCTCCGTCGACTATCAATACTCTACTACTCATTTCATCACCCCTGGCTTATTTGATAAGCTCCCTGTTCTCTCCGGATCTTCTGGTTAGTTTTATCTGATCGAAAAATTCCAGTAGCCCGATTGCAACCTTTCTATTGGTGCCGATAAGGTCTCTGAAGCCTCCTATGGTAATGGTGCCGCTCTCTTCTGCAAGTTTACGAAGAAGAATCACTGCCCTGTCAAAATCTTCATTAAGAATGTTGATTTCTTCACTTATCTTTTTAATTTCTCCTGTCCCAAGCAGATACATAAGCATTTCATCGATTTCTATATTAGTACCCATTCCTGAATTATATAAATCCTCTCTCCTTGGAGGTATAAAGCCATGTTCTTTGAAAATGCCAATTACATGCTGTTTCAGTTCTAGCTGCCTCTCATCTGGCTCTGGTTTAAATCCTACAGTAGAAACAGTTCCGCCTGATATAGCAATATGTCCATTCTCTGAAAACCATGACATAATTGCATCTCCAAGTCTAGGTTTTGCTTTAGTTAAAAACCTACTCCTGATTTCCTCCTTTACCTGGCCATGTCTCAGAGGATATTTGCTGTGAAAAGACGCGAGTTCTGCTTTTATCTTATTGGCAATTTCATTCAGTACATTTATGTGTACAGGGTAAATATCTTTGCTTAATCTGAAAATCACTACTCTTCCATTGGACTGAAGCTCGCTAATCTCTTCTTCGAGTGCTGCTTCCAGCATTGAGGTTTGCTTTGATATATCGCTTATGGACATGAAATTTGCACTGCTTTGCTCAACTATATGCTCAATAATCTCGCTGGAATCTCCTTGATCCTTTATGGTCAGCTCTTCCAGACTATCATCGTCAAATCTCTTTCTCTTTCCTGGATTAGGCTCTAGAACTTCTCCGCCACCTACTGTAAACATTGGAGAATAAAACCTGAGAATAAACCTGTCACCTCTCTTTGCAACAGTGCTTTCTTCAAGTCTTAACTGGGCATATGCCTCTTCTCCCGGTTCCAGAGTATCCCTATCTAAAAGCACTACTCTGCATAGTATTTCATCTGTTCCAAGATATAATTTGAGTCTGGTTCTATTATCTATTCCTTTGTTTAAAGTCTTAATCAGCTTGAGTTTTACATCGAGCATCAAAGTTGATTTTAATGCATTTACTGGAGCAATGACATTACCTCTTGCCATTTCTGACTTCTTTACTCCAGCCAGATTAAGCGCTACCCTCTGACCTCCATATGCAATGTCGGAATCCTCATCGTGCACCTGTATAGACCGAATTCGCGCCTTTAAAGAGCCTGGATAAACTTGTACTTCCTGTCCTGAGACGAACTTCCCAGCAAGAAGAGTACCTGTAACTACAGTTCCAAATCCTGAGATTGTAAATACTCTATCAACAGGCATTCTAGGCATATCATCTACTTTTTTATCTTCAAGCTCCTCTGAAAGCAGCTCTATCTCACTTATTACTTCGTCAATTCCTTTTTTCTCGGTCGACGAAACAACATGGATTGGCTTATCTTCAAGAAAAGTTCCCTTAATCCCCTCAGCTATCTCTTCTTTTACCAACTCAAGCCATTCTTCATCGACAAGATCGGCTTTTGTTATGACGACAAAACCGCTTTTTACACCTACAAGATCCAGTATAGCAAGGTGCTCGGCTGTCTGCGGCATTATACCCTCATCGGCAGCTACGACTAAAAGCACGATATCTATGCCTATTACTCCCGCCAACATGTTTCTTATAAATTTTTCATGCCCAGGCACGTCAATTATTCCTGCTCTTTGCCCGTTAGGAAGGTCAAAATAAGTAAATCCAAGTTCAATAGATATACCTCTTTCCTGCTCTTCCTTGAGCCTATCTGTATTTCTACCTGTAAGAGCTCTTATTAAAGTTGTCTTTCCGTGGTCTATATGCCCGGCAGTTCCAATTATCAGATGTTTCAATTTTATCCTCTCCTAAAGCCTGTCTACAGCATATTTAAACGCCTTTCGAATAATATCAGTCTCATCGCTTTGAACAGTTCTCGGATCCAGTAGTATCTTGTCTTTACTAATCCTAGAGATTACTGGTATCTCATAAGACCTCAGACTCTCTTCAATTCGTGATGCCTTGTCAGGACCAGCATCAATGACAACAACTCTAGTCGGTAGTTTTTCAAGGGGTAGTGATCCTCCTCCGACTTCAGAATAATCATCTTCAATGTATACTTTAATTGTGTGGCTAGACGCTTCATCCTCTATTGCCCTTAGAACTTCCTGAGCAGCCTCTTCGAGCTCATGTACAGACATAGTAAGCATTCTCAAGGTTGGAATCCTCTTAACAGCAGTAGCTTCTTCAAAATACAACCTGATAGTTGCTTCTAAAGCTGAAATTGTAAATTTATCTACTCTAAGAGCTCTAGTCAGTGGATTTTTTTTCATTTTTTCTATGAGGTCTCTACGCCCAGCAATTATTCCTGCCTGAGGCCCTCCCAGTAGTTTATCTCCACTAAAAGTTACTATATCTACTCCTTTTTTTAGAGATGAAGAAACTGTAGGCTCATAGGTAATCCCATATTTCGAAAGGTCTATCATTACACCGCTACCCAGATCTTCTATAACAGGAATTCCATACTCTCTTTTCAGTGGCGTTAACTCTTCACTGTCCACATCTGAGGTAAATCCAACAATTCTATAATTAGAGGTATGAACTTTCAATATGGCAGCAGTATTTTCTGTCAATGCATTTTCATAATCCCTTAAATGAGTCTTATTTGTCGTCCCAACTTCGACTAAGGTACAACCACTTTGTTCCATGACCTCAGGCACTCTAAAAGCTCCGCCTATCTCTATTAATTCACCTCTGGATACCACGACCTCTTTACCTTTGGCAATAGTACTCAAAACTAGCATTACTGCCGCCGCATTATTGTTTACAACTAAAGCAGCTTCGCTACCCACAATCTTTGCAACAATATCCTCCAGATGTGAATATCTGGAGCCACGAGTACCTTTCTCAAGATCGTATTCAAGGTTGGAATAACGCACAGCCGTTTCAGAAATATGTTTCATAATTTCAGGGTCTATTAGCGATCTTCCAAGATTTGTATGGATTACGACTCCTGTAGCATTCACTACGTTTTTAAGACTATATTCAGATTTTTTTCTGGCGTTGGCAACAATGCTTTCGTCCAAACCCAAAAGTTCTCTTTCAAGCCATTTCTCATCCTGACCATTTCGAATCCCTTCTCTCAAATTATCAGTCACTTCTCTAATAGCTTCAAGTACAAGTGGTCTTGGAATAGATTCAAGAGCATTTGCTACTCCATTATATCTTAATACTTCATCAACTTTGGGTATAAGCATAAACAGATTGTCAGACAACCGTATCACCCTTTCTATTCTACAATTATAAATGTATCCTTTAATGTTTCGACTCTACCAATTACAGCATGTTGCAGATTGCTGTTTTCAAGTCTTCTCATAATCTCAATTGCGTCTTCTTCTCCAGCGGATATCAAAAGTCCTCCTGATGTCTGCGGATCAAACATAATATCCTTTAAGAATCTTGGAACTGTTTCTGAAAACAAGACATTTTCTCCCACAAAATTTACATTGTCATAGGCTCCAGCAGGAATTAAGCCCATCTCTGCGTAATCTTTGGCTTCTTTAATAAATGGTACTTTCTCACTTTCAATTATAATTGAAACATTACTACCTTTAGCCATTTCCAAGCTATGACCTAGTAGACCAAATCCAGTCACATCAGTTACACTGTGAACAGAATTAAGGCCCATAAATGCTTCCTTTGCTCCTTTATTCAGAGTTGACATGGTTTTTACAGCCTCATCATAAGCACTTTCATCTGCTAGTTCGCCCTTGATTGCTGTATTAATTATTCCAAGGCCCAATGGTTTAGTTAGAATTAAAACATCTCCTGCCTTAGCTCCATTATTAGCCTTTACATCATCAGGGTGTACAAAACCAGTCACTGAAAGTCCATACTTTGGCTCGTCATCGGAAACTGAATGCCCTCCTACGAGAATAGCACCAGCTTCTATCACCTTATCAGACCCTCCTCTTAGGATTTCACTCAGTATCTCTGGCTCCAGACAGTCCGGAAAGCACACTATGTTCAATGCGAGTTTTGGCTCTCCTCCCATGGCGTATACGTCACTAAGTGAATTTGCGGCAGCTATGGCACCAAATGTATATGGATCGTCCACAACTGGAGTGAAAAAATCCAATGTCTGTATCATAGCAAGCTCATCATTTATTTTATAGACCGCTGCATCATCTGACGTTTCAACACCTACAAGTAAATTTGGATCGCTAAATTTTGGTAAGTTGCGCAAGACCTGCGCAAGGATATCGGGACCGATTTTAGCTGCTCACCCTGAACTAGTAGTATATTTTGTAAGTTTTACATCTTCCATGGGTACACCTCCTCAGTTTGTCGTAATAAGTTCTTTTATTGCTTCAAATTTAGAATCTCCTATACCGGAGACATTTCTTATATCTTCAATCTTCGAGAATTTAGTCTGCTCTCTGTATTCAATAATTCTTCCTGCAATTACCTCACCTATGCCAGGCAGGCTTTCAAGATCTTTCTGACTACATGTATTTATATTTATTAAAGACGAAGTTCCATTTGTGTCTGAATATTCCAATTCGTAAGGAATGGCTTCATCTATTGATGGTATGTATATCTTTTCCTCATCACTTATCTTCTTTGCAAGATTTATTCTATCCATGTCGGCTGACTTAGTCAAACCACCAGCCATTTTTACCACGTCACTTACTCTGCTTCCTTCAATGAGTTCATATAATCCAGGATGGTAAACCTGTCCACTAATATGAACCATTATTTCCTGCGGCTTCAAAATAGTAGGCTCATACTCTTCAATGTTTTCCAACTCAGCAGTCTGAGCGGCTAAAGATGCTGGAGGACCACTATTTTTGCTAATAAAGCTTCTAACACCAAAAAACGCAAGTAAAACTGCGGCTATACTCAGTATAGCCAGTTGCTCCCTTCTTGTAAAGAAATCCATTCTCTTCCTCCTCATGATGATTAGTATTGTGTCCATAATAATTTAATATTTTTACCCTTATTTTGTCTAATAAAATCTGGTATAATTAGTAATCGCAGAGAAAATTTATCTACGGTGGTGAGCACAATGAAAAAACTAGTAATTATAATGATTATTTTTACCCTGATATCTTCTATAACTCCGGCTTATGCTGATTCACTCAGTTTATTGGCACCTAGTTCGATACTGATTGACTACGATACTGGAGAAGTGCTATATGATAATAATAGCAGTATGAAGACATACCCTGCAAGCACAACTAAAATGATGACGGCAATATTGGCGGTCGAAAATGGAAATTTTTCTGATGTAGTGACAGTAGACGACGAGATTGTGAGTCTTACTAAGGGAAGCCATGTGGCACTAGAACCAGGAGAACAGCTAACCTTAGAGCAACTGATGTATGCGATGATGCTTCCTTCTGCAAATGATGCTGCTTTGGCAATTGCAAAGCACATCGGAGGAACGTTAGACAATTTCATCAGGATGATGAACGAAAAGGCAAGAGTTATAGGTGCACTTGATACAAACTTTGTAAATCCTAATGGTCTTCACAAAGATGATCATTACTCTTCAGCACATGATATGGCACTAATTGGCAGATATGCCATGCAGTATGACGTAATTAGAGAAATAGTTAATACAGTTACATATGAAATACCCCCTACCAACAAAAAAACGGAAGCAAGATATCTTAAAATTACGAATAAGCTTTTGTTTAGCACAGAAAAGCTCAATATTGACGGAAAACTAGTCGATGCAAAGTACGACGGAGCTTCCGGAATAAAGACTGGTTATACTCCAGAAGCGATGAACTGTCTTGTCTCTTATGCTGAAAGAGGTGGTCAAAGGCTTATTGCAGCGGTTATGATGGCGGATGGGAATGGAAATTATTGCGACACTCATACTCTCCTGGATTATGGATTTGAAAATTTCCAAAACAGGCACATTGCCTTTGCTAATGAATACATAGACAATGTAACAGTTGAAAACGGTGAACTTCCTTATGTAGCTGGCATTTTAGACAGAGAGATTATTTATCCTGTTTCCAATGATACCTACGCTCTCATTCAAAGGGAGATAACTTTGGAAGAAAATTTAACTGCTCCAGTTGAAAAAGGGCAAATTCTAGGGAAAGTAGATTATTTACTGAATGGAAAAGTAATAGCAGGTGGCAATATAATTTCTACAGCAAATATTGCAGCTGACCCAATGTTGAAACTATCAAACCGACTTATTAGCAAATGGTACTATTTTGTCTTTGGACTTATGATTCTGATGAGACTCTATGTAATACAAAAGAGAAAATTCAGAAGAAAATATGTTAGATCAGCTAGAACGTTTACTTCAATTAGGCCATAATAAATAATTAGCACCTGCAGTTAATCTGCAGGTGCTTTCTATTTTGTTTATTTAGCTATAGCTATTGCCTCAATTTCAATTATTCCATATTTGGCAGTGTTTACGACCTCAAGTAGACTCCTTGCAGGTTTGTGTCCTGCGAAAAACTCGGCATACACTTCATTGATACTATCAAAGTCTTTAATATCTGTTACATAAACAGTTACCTTAACTATGTCTTCAATTCCGGCTCCAGCTGCTTCTAATACAGCTTTGACGTTCTCCAAAGTAACTTTAGTTGCCAGCTTAATGTCATCTGAAACCATTTCTCCTGTTACTGGGTCTATTGGAAGTTGTCCAGAAGTAAAAATAAACTGTCCGGCTTTCGTTCCTTGTGAATAAGGCCCTACTGCTCCAGGGGCTTTGTCTGTTGATAAAAATTCAATCTTCATGCTTCATCCTCCTTAGATTTTCTTTCAAATTCCGACCATAACCTTTCAAGATTATAGTATTCTCTTTCATCTCTATGGAAAATGTGAACAATCACATCATCATAGTCCAGAACAATCCAGCGAGCACTTTTATACCCTTCTTTCACACCAAGGGGCTCATAACCTGCAAGAGACATCTTTTCGTCAACTTCATCAGCAATGGAAACTACCTGGTTTGATGAGTTTCCACTAATTATCACAAAATAATCTGCGATAGTGGTCATTTCACCGACATTCAAGGTTTCAATATCAAATCCTTTTTTGTCATCAGCTGCTTTTGTGATTATCCCAAGTTTTTTTTCGACTTCGGTCATTCTTCCACTCTCCTTTTTTATATAGTATCATAACATGTCTCTAAATCATACGTGTTAACTTATTTTTTATTGATTTTAAGAATTAAATCATCTCTGGCATTTAAAGTATTTATGTGTATTTTATGGTTTTTCCCCTGAAGATATTTTATTGTCTCCTCAAGGGCTGAAAACATCGCAATATCTAAATCCGTTGATAATTGTTCTCTCAACTTTTGAACCCCTGAAAAATCTCTTCCTTGTTCAGTTAGATCAGCCATATAGATAATCTTTTCTAGTGTACTCATACCCGCCCTTCCAGTAGTGTGGAATGATATCGCATTAAGAATATCCTCATCCCCTATACCTAGATCATTTTTAGCCATTTCTGCGGCTAAAGGACCGTGTAAAAGATTTGGGTCATTTAGTGTATCCTCATCAACGCTGAGTGATAGTTCCTTAGCTCTTAAGAGCATTTGAGTATGAGTAAGTGGCTTTGCAGTATCATGTAGAAATGCTGCGGTTATTGCTTTATTGACATCTACACCGTATAAAGAAGCCATCTCTTCAGCAACTTCAACCACGCCATAAGTGTGAAGAAGCCTTTCACTTCCTAATTTAGACTTTACAAATTTAATAACTGGCCTAAAATCCAACTCAGGTTCAATTTGAATTTCATCTGTTAAATCAGTAATAGCTTCAGGAATAATATATCTTGCTGAAAAGCCTCTGCCCAAAAGTTTTCTTGCCAGAGTCGATGAAAAATCAAACCTAGGGCCATCGCAATATTCAAATTTAAAATTATATTTTTCTTGAAGGTATTGTGATTTTTCAAGAACCTTGGCATCTCTTTTCGACTGCCTATCATAGACAACAAATGTAACCCTTCCAGCCAACAACTGAACATCTTTCCATGTTTCAAGACTAAACAGAGTATCTGTGCCAATGATATAATAAAACTCTTCTCCTGGGTACATCTTTTCTAATTCGGTTATTGTATCCACGGTGTAAGTAGTCCCCGGTCTGTAAGTCTCTATTGAAGAAGCTTCAAAATGTGGATTGTCTTGCACAGCGAGTTCAACAAGTCTGTACCTTACATCAGCGTTTGTCAGATTAGACGTTTTGTGTGGAGGTTCACCAGTTGGAATATATATAACCTTATTTAGTTGAAATTTTTCTCTGGCACATTCACCTATAATCAAATGTCCTATATGAATAGGATTAAATGTTCCGCCCATAATTCCAATCGACATTTCTAACCTCCGTTAATCTATTTATATGAATCTCACTTTGGAAGTACTATTTTTTGATTTTCTTCAGATTTTCTATACAAAACAAATTTTCTTCCTATACTCTGCACAAACTCGGCTCCAAGCTCTTCGCTTAGAGATGATGCAACTTCTGTTATGTCTTCTGATGAGTTTTTCAACACGTTTATCTTAACTAGTTCTCTTGCATTTAGTGCATCATCTACTTGATGAATAAAATTTTCTGTTAGCCCATTTTTCCCAAGCTGAAAGATTGGATCAATACCATTGGCCAAACTTTTCAAATAGCTTCTTTGTTTTCCAGTTATCATAAATTCTCTCCTAACTCTATTCGTAAAATTCAAACTCATAGCCGCAAATAAATACAGAGTCGCCTTCATTTATACCCAGGTCTACGAGTTCATCAACAACTCCCCTCTTTCTAAGAGTCTCTTGGAAATACCTGAGCGATTCATTATCATCCATATAAGTTGACTGCAACAGTCTTTCCATAAATCCACCTTCGACTATAAACATTCCATCTTCTTTTTTTACAATAATTTCTTCATTTATATCTTCATCGGTTTCAACAAACATATCGTCGTAAGTTTCATATACGACTTCTGTTTTTTCAAGAATATCCCAAGCTGCATAAAGCAGTTCTCTAATCCCCGACTGAGTCGCTGCGGAGATTTCAAAGACTGGTATACCCTTTGTTTCAAATTCTTCTCTGATTTTCGGAAGCCATTCGGCAGCTTCTGGGATATCGGTTTTGTTTGCTGCAATTATTTGGGGCTTTTCCATTATTTTATCATTATAAGAAGAGAGCTCTTCATTAATCTTGTAAAAATCTTCTATTGGATCTCTTCCCTCAATTCCAGAAGCATCCAGTACATGAATAAGAACTCTGGTCCTCTCAATATGCCTTAAGAAATCGTGTCCTAAGCCAGCCCCTTTCGATGCTCCTTCTATAAGACCTGGTATGTCTGCTATGACAAAACTCATTTCATCGGCAAGCCTAACTACCCCTAAGTTTGGCTTAAGGGTTGTAAAATGATAGTTGGCAATCTTTGGCTTTGCAGCAGTTACTATAGACAAAAGAGTCGATTTACCTACATTTGGAAACCCTATTAGCCCTACGTCAGCAAGTAGCTTAAGCTCCAGGATTATGCGCCTTTCCTGCCCTTTTCTACCAGCTTCTGCAAAACCTGGTGCCTGCCTTGTTGCAGTTGCGAACCTGGCATTCCCTCTTCCTCCAATGCCACCTTTAGCAATGACATACTCGTCGTCTTTGTCCTTTAAATCTACAATTACTTTACCTGTTTCTTCATCTTTTACTAAAGTCCCAACAGGCACTCTCAAAACAATATCTTTACCGTCTTTACCGAATTGTTTCTTTGATCGTCCATCTTCTCCATTTTCACCGTTGTAAGATCTCTTATACCTAAAATCCATTAATGTACGAATACCTTCATCGGTCTTTAATATTATGGAACCACCTTTACCTCCATCTCCCCCATAAGGGCCGCCGGAAGGTTCATATTTCTCTCTTCTCCAAGCAACAACACCATTGCCGCCTTTCCCAGCTTTTACTGATATTTTAGCTACATCAATAAACATCATCATCATCCTTATTTTTCTTGTCTTTTCAAAACTATTCTGTAATTAAAAAAGAAAAGCTTACCCGACGGTAAGCTTCATTTTAAGCTAATTCTTCTTTAGGATAGACGCTGACCTGTTTTTTGTCACGGCCTTTTCTTTCAAATCTGACAACACCGTCAACAGTGGCAAATAAAGTGTCGTCTCCTCCAATCCCTACATTATTACCGGGATGGATTTTTGTGCCCCTTTGTCTGACCAGAATATTACCAGCCAGTACAAATTGTCCGTCGCCTCTTTTTACGCCTAATCTTTTAGATTTACTATCTCTACCGTTTTTTGAACTTCCTACTCCCTTTTTAGAAGCAAAAAGCTGTAAATTCAATTTAAACACGTGTTCCACCTCCCCTATATTCGATGGTGATATATTCAGGGTAACTTTCAATTACTGTTTTTATACCTACATCAAGAGTTTCAAGTATTATTTGTATATCTCTCGAAGAGTTTCCTTCAATAATCTCGTCTCGCAGAAGAACTTTCATAAATCCTTCTGTTTCTCTTATTTCAACTTGCATATCCTCTTTATTTAGGCCGGCTATCTCAACTAAAGCATTTAAAGCCGTGTATCCCAAAACGGATACTGCTGCACAAACAATGTCTTCGCCATGGTTTGCATAGCCCGCATGCCCCGAGATCTCAAATCCGGTTCTTTTATTAGAGTGATTATTGAAAAATTTTGCCTTGATCATGACTAACCAATTATCTTGTCTATTTGGACTTTAGTAAAAGGCTGTCTATGTCCCTGTTTTTTTCTTATGTTCTTCTTTGCTTTGTATTTGAATACGATTATTTTCTTTGATTTTCCCTGTCCAAGAACAGTTCCTTCAACTTTCGCTCCATCTACATAAGGTTTGCCTGGCACTAAGCCAGAATCTCCGGACATAAGTAAAACCTTGTCAAAACTGATTGCCTGACCTTCGTCAGCACTTAATTTTTCAACGTAAACTATGTCGCCTTCCTGAACTTTATATTGCTTTCCGCCTGTTTCAATGATTGCGTACATCAGTTGCTGCACCTCCTCTAACCTAGTCTCGCCGGTATCAGGTGACTATGCTTTAAAACCCACACCGAGCGGCTTTACACCAAAATAGCATACCAGATAACACGCCTACTTGTCAAGCTTCATTTTCTCTAATTCTGCCTCTACCGCCACATACAGGACATATAATAGAGACACGTTTGTCCAGAGTTGGCCTGTTTTTCTTTCTCACTATTTCTACAAGTCCCAATTTTGTAACATCAACTACTATGGGCTTGTTTTTATCTCTTTTAAATAAAGTTTTGAGCTTTTCGACTACCAAATCCATATCTTTACTTTCTTTCATGTCTATAAAATCTACAACAATAATTCCGCCAATATCACGGAGCCTTAAATGCTTGGCAATTTCCTCTGCTGCTTCAAGATTTGTCTTAAGGATTGTCTCTGGGAACCCATGTACACCCGTGTATCTGCCTGTATTAACGTCGATGGCAGTTAGTGCCTCTGTTTCGTCAATAGCTATGTAACCCCCACTTTTTAAGTCAACTCTTCGCGAAAATGCTTCTTTCATGTCCATCTGAATGTTCATATCATAATCCATATCAAATGATGGCGTATATTTCAAAATTTTTTCTATATCAAATTCACTTAGATCTCTATTTCCCTTAATCTCGTTATACAGTTTTTTATCGTTTACGATGATATTCGTGTTTGATACATTGAAGTAATCTCTGATTACTTTTGATACTGTATTAAGCTCACTGTAAATGAGTTTGGGAGTTGGAAGAAAATTCTTTTCAGCCTCTATCTTTTGAAATTCCTCTGTCAGAAATCTATATTCGCCTTTCAAAACATCTAGTTCGGCATTTTCCGATGCAGTTCTAAGGATTATCCCCAAGCCATCTTTCATTTCTTGACGTCCAAATTCTTTTAATCTGTCAAGAACCTCGTCGTCTCGTATTTTTTTTGAAATACTGACTTTACCTGTATACGGAGTCAGAACCATATATCTACCTGCAATACTTATGTTCATAGTGACCTTTGGACCTTTTTCTCCAAGAGGTTCCTTAATAACCTGAACTATTATATCCTGTCCTTTAGTCAAAATATTTGAAATCGAAACTTTACTGCTTCCTGCCCTTTTGCCATCCACTACAGTATCACGAACGTACAAATAAGCATTCTTTTCAACGCCAATATCAATAAATGCAGCTTCCATACCTTGAAGGACATTTACGACTCTCCCTCTATATATGTTCCCAAGTAAGCCACTGGAGCCATTATTGTCATAATACTCCACAAGCCTTCCCTCTTCTACGATGCAGATTCGAGAATATCCATTTTGTGAATCAATATAAATTGTATTCATAGGCTTTCATCCCATCTAAATTGGTTTTCTCAGTTCTCCATTATCTTCAACAAATGCTTCTATACGCTTTATTTGAGTTAGTTCAACATCAATCCCAAGTTCTATATCACGCTCTATGGCTGATATCAACTCAGCAGGCCTCAAGTTGCCGCCCTCGCCTGTTTTTAAAATAGCATCAATCACAAAAAATCCTTCCTCATCAAATCCGCGGAACTCTATTTCTCGAATAAGGGGTACTATATCGACCTTTACGAAGGTCTTTCCCTTGCCCTTTTTCTTTCTCTTATCAATATATACCTCTTTTTTATCTTCCCAACTCTTTAGTTTTTCAATCATAATATCTTCGTTTTCAGGCTTCATGCCAGATATTTTCAATCTCATCTCATACAATGACCAACTAACTGATGATGACAATGAAGAGCTATCAAAAGACTCTGATGCATCTATTATTTTTATCCCTTCGGGAAGTACAGAATTCAGTCTAACCTTCACTTCTTCCGCTGATATATCAATATCAAAATCAATATCCATATACTCAGCTTCACTTTCTGTGCCCAGTGGTAATGGGTTTCCAATAGAAAACCTTGGGTGGGGATTGAAGCCTTCAGTATACTTTACAGGCAAATCTGCCATTGAAAACGATCTAGTAAACAATCTGACCAAGTCCAAATGGGACAAATATTTCAAATATCCAATTTTATTAAATCTGGTTCGTATCATCAATTGAATACCCCCCACATGGCACAGTCTGAAATACCACACCCTGTACATCCTAGTCTGCAATCTCTGGTGGTATCTTCTACGAGAGCTTTTTTATATTCTTTTAGCAAATATTTCTTTGTCGGACCGGGATTTATGAAATCCCAAGGAAAGATTTCTTCAAAACTTCTTTCTCTGTTAGCATAGAAAGACGGATCAATTCCAAGTTCATCGAAAGTCTCAATCCAAACATCAAAATTCAACTGATCAGACCAACCATCAAAACGACAACCTTTTTCCCAAGCTCTTAAAATGCAGCTGCTAATTCTTCTGTCTCCTCTTGATATTACGGCTTCAAGAAATGAAGTCTCTGGATCGTGATAATTTAGTTTTACCTTGTTATCCCTAATACTATCTCTTAAAAGATTAATCTTTGACCTAAATTCTTCACGTGTTGCCTGTCCCATCCACTGAAATGGCGTGAATGGCTTAGGTACAAAACACGATGCGCTGGCTGTTACCTGAAAGTTCCCAATTTTTTCTTCCTTGGGTCTATTGAAAAACAAATCCTTCACCTTATAAGCAATGTTCTTAATTCCCATCACATCTTCATCTGTTTCCGTTGGAAGTCCTATCATAAAGTAAAGTTTTATCCTAGACCATCCTTCACGAAAAGCTATTGAAACAGTTTCTTCCAATTCTTCTTCGCTTACACCTTTATTTATTACATTTCTAAGTCTTTGACTTCCAGCTTCAGGTGCAAATGTAAGCCCAGTCTTTCTTACTTTTTCGATTTCTTGCAATATCTCCATACTTAGAGAATTCACCCTCAAAGAAGGAAGCGATACGCCGACTTTCTTTTCTGAATGTCTTTCCATAAGCTGTGATATAAGTGGTTGAAGCTGTGTATAATCACAAGAACTAAGAGATGAAAGCGAAATTGTCTCGTAACCTGTAGATTCAACGAGACTATCTGATAATTCCAAAATTCTATCTATGGATTTTTCTCTTATGGGTCTGTATATCATCCCAGCCTGACAAAATCTGCATCCATGGGTACAGCCTCTAAATATCTCCATAGTAATCCGATTGTGAACAGTTTCAATATATGGAACTATCATGCTTTCTGGAGAAAACATCCCATCGACATCTCTGACCATTCTCTTGTCTATCGTCATTGGAATGCCATCAACAAGTGCATGCCTTCCAAAAACTGTTCCATCATCATTGTAAAGCTCTTCATAAAGCGAAGGAACATAAATTCCTTTGATATTTATTGCAGCATCAATTAAAAACTCTCTTCTGTTAAAACCGAGTTCTTTATGTTTTTTAAATAAATCAAGAAGCTCCAAAGTTACTTCTTCACCTTCTCCAATGACAAACAAGTCGATGAATTCCCAAAGGGGTTCAGGATTATAAGCACATGGGCCGCCTGCTATTACCAGTGGTTCATCTTCTGTTCTATCTTTAGATAAAAGGCTGATCCTGGAAAGATCTAGGATATTAAGAATATTGGTATAACTCATTTCATATTGAAGAGTAAAACCAAGAAAGTCAAAATTCTTTACTTCCTCTTTGCTTTCAAGAGTATATAGTGGTATTCCATCATTGCGCATCTGTTCTTCCATATCAGTCCAAGGAGAAAAAACTCTCTCACAAGCCATATCATCTCTGCTATTTATAAGATTGTATAAAATATGCATCCCAAGATGTGACATCCCTACATCGTAGATATCAGGAAAAGAAAATGCAAATTTTACATTCATTATACTCAGGTCTTTATTAACAGAGTTCTGTTCCATTCCAATGTAACGCGCAGGTTTTTCCACCTTCATAAGTGCTTTATCCAATTTGTATTTATCTATCATTTAATTCACCTTTCACTAGTCCTTACAACTACTCAAATTACATAAAAAAGCTCTAACCAAGGTTAGAGCAAAGTTTAATTCTTTTTCTCTTTCACTTTTACTATGGGTATGTTTGCTACTAATGCGGAAACAGGAGATCCATTCCCTTCTCTTTTCATCTTTGTCATCTTGATATCTATCTCTTGTTCGTCGATTTCAGCATACTGAGAAATAACTTTAACTATATCAGTTTTTATCATCTCTAGAAATCTGGGTGAAAGGTCGGCCCTGTCGTGCACCAGTACAAGCTTTAATCTTTCCTTAGCAACATTTTTGCTCTTTTCTTGTTTTCTTGTGAACATTCTTAAGAAATCCATACCGTTCCCCCCTTATTTGCCAAATATTAGCTTAAGTACTTTAGTAAATTTGCTTTCGTCATTTTCTTCAAGGTTAAGAAGTTCAACCTCTTCTCCAGTAATCCTTTTTACAATATTCTTATAAGCTCTTCCTGATAACGCCTTTTCGTCCATGACAACTGGTTCACCTTTGTTAGTGGAAATTACAATTGATTCATCGTCAGGTACAACGCCTATAAGATCTATGGCTAATATATCGAGGATATCATCGATGTTCATCATATCTCCTCTTTTAACCATATCTGTTCTTATTCTATTTATAATAAGTTCAGGATCATTAATCTCATGTGCTTCCAATATACCAATTACTCTATCAGCATCTCTAACTGCAGATATTTCAGGAGTAGTTACAATAAATGCCTTATCTGCTCCTGCAATTGAGTACTGGAATCCCTGCTCAATGCCGGCTGGTGAATCTATTATGATATAGTCAAAACTCTGTTTTAGTTCGGCTACAAGTTCTACCATTTGCTCTGGTTTTATTGCAGTCTTGTCTTTTGTCTGGGCTGCAGGAAGTAGGTAGAGTTTTTCGTGTCTTTTATCTTTAATAAGAGCCTGCTTAAGTCTACAATTTTTTTCTACAACATCAACCAGATCATAGACTATCCTGTTTTCAAGACCCATAACTACATCCAGATTTCTAAGACCTATATCGGCATCCAGAACCACAACCGAGTAGCCCAGCATTGCTAGGCCGGTGCCAATATTTGCGCTGGTCGTCGTCTTGCCGACTCCTCCTTTGCCTGATGTTATGACAATTGCCATCCCCAATTTTTCGTTCTCCATGTGTTTTCCTCCCCTTTATTTGTTTGGCAAGTATGGTTCAATTATTACTTCTCCTGATATAACTCTTGCGATTTCCGGATATTTATACTGTACATCTCCTTCAGGAGGTCTTACTATCAAATCACCAATCCTCAGCTGCGTTGGCAGCAAGCTGTAGGCAGCTACAACTGCTCCTAGATTGCCTCCAACTCCTGCATGAGCTAC
>JAVEXI010000024.1:0-28577 GCA_034004165.1 Gudongella sp.
TTCTTCCTTAACAGACATTCTCTCTCTAAAAGTATCATGAAGATAATATGCCCTTCGAAGTGCATCCCCTGTATTTGTTCCACCATCAGCCTTCAAGTTTTTAATAGTTGTAATCAAACTATTAGAATCTCCAGACTCGTACGCTTCAAAAATTGGATGAACAGCTGAGGGATTAGTGTTAGCATTTGGATTTGGATAATTGGCTGTTCTTGCAAAAGGTACGAGTGAAATAAACACGTTATCCTCTTTTGAGAACATTTGTATGATGCCATTATCGGTAACTTTTCCATCTCCAATTAACGCTTTCTTAACATTATCAATTCTTGATGGTTTACTCTTTGATGCTGTCTTTCCATCTGGAGCTTCTTTCATACTTCCAGAAACGTCAATGATAATTGTGATATAGGCAATCTCATTCTTCCCTTTGCCTGAAGTCTGCCCATCGCTTCTATAGGCAAGAGCTACAGAAGGAGAAGTAGAAGATCCCTTATCCACAGTCTGAATAGCATTAACAGCATCAACTGATGACTCAAATATCAATTTTTCATTTACCTTTTGTCCAAATTTGTTGACATTATATGCGTAAATCTTGTACTGTAATACATTGTTGTGCTCTGCACTAGAATCATTCTCAAACTTAATATAATATGAGATGTCTGCTGATTCGTCAACAATTACATTCTCTACGTGTTTTTCTAACTCATCGTCATAAACCATGTTGACAATTCGCTTTCCATCAGGTGTTGCCATAAGGTAATTCCAGCCTGGGTCCATTGTGTCTACGCTCGCTACAAAAGTCTCTGGCACTGCAAATATTGCTTTAGAATACCTAACTGCCTCATTGGTCTTTTCAGTTGCAATCCTTATGTCAGACTGCATTGCATATTCTTTTACTGTCAGCTTTTGAGTCTTATTACCTACCAATACTAGGTTTGTGCTAATCCCAATTATTGTGCTAATCAAACCTAGGGCAATAAGAAGCTCAACTAGAGTTATGCCAATTCTGTGTTTTTTAAAGAATTTCATTTATCTCACCTCATCAATCTCCAAACTTTTCCCTAACGATCTGATTAGTGTTTGACTCGTTGATCCTCATAACGGTCGATACAGAGGTGTCCTTACCAGCCAATTTTCCTATTGATGTTATTTGAACCCAATCTTTATCATCTTTTGTAACTCTTTTTACTGAAACATTTGCTGTACCTCGTACTACTCCTTCTGACTCAACAATAATAGATTCTGTAATTGGTGTATTTCCATTGCTCTTTAATTTAGTTATCATATTCTCAATTTTCATAGGAGTATCATCTGGGTTCATAAGTGCAGCATGTGTTAAATCAATACCTGAAAGTGCAATGTAATATGTTTTTAGCCTTTCTTCCTGTTTGCGAGTCTCCAAAATATCCTGTTGGACTATAAATATTGCTGAACTGCTTAGAATAATTAACACTGTAAAAGCAATCAGCATCCACATCAAAGCAGAGCCTGATCGTTTCTTTATTAGATTGTTTTTATTCATAAAAATCCCCTCGCATTTAACAGTTTAATGCTTTATAACATAATACCCAAATTACAATACTCAATAGCATCAAAATAGCACAAAAAATTCATAGTATATATTTATAAACCAGAATAAAAGCAGATTTTTCATTTAATATGTATTTGACCTTATTATACAATGATTCCAGTATTTTGTCATCCAAAATTAGATTTTTGGATCAGAATCGTGTCATTATTGATGACATGCTTCTCAATGAGTTCTGTTGATTCGATTAAATTTCCCCATGCAACTCACTTTTAAAAAATTAATTTGTCATAAATAAGCAGAAAAAACCTGGACTCTTTTATATATGGCTAAGCTGTTTCCTTTATTCAGGACATCTGACATACATATTTGTAACAACTGTTATATAACTTTCTGAGCCGTGTTTCTGAGTAGACTGCATTTATAATTATATCATTATATCTCACATTGGGGCCGTAAAGTCTCTCAATTCTAATTCTAAAACCTCCAATCCTACAAATATCTGCGTATGTTGGATCATCAGCATCATCAGCATCATCAGCATCATCAGCATCCACTTCACGAATTAAATATTTTTTACCAACGTAATAAAAACAAATTTTTTTGAATATATTTTTCGGTCAAAATGTAATTCTGACTCCTTCTTTTTTACCGTATTCTTCCCAGAATCTATCAGATTCTTCTTTATCGTTTGTAAAGTAACAAATATTCTAATTTAGGCCTGCTTCATCACCTCTAGTATGTTCAAGCACATCATTAACTCTATCGTTCCTATTAAACTTTAGCGTTCATGATTTTAAAATTTTGTGAAGTGTGTCAAAAGATGTATAGTGATAAATTTTATCCAACCTGCCGAATGCATCTTTACTTTCTTTTACCGTGAGGCATTAACCACTTTTTTACCTACCATTTGTAAAATTGCCCATTTAAATTATTTTGTCGTGTAATCATATCTTTCAATATTAAAAGCATTTTTTCAGCTTATTCTTACTAACAAATTACAGTAGAATAGCTCATATCACACTGAGCCGATCGCTTTACTGCTTGTATTTAATCCTAATTAGAGAAAATACGGTATCTCATTCTTTATTACTTGCATCATATCTAGATTTTTGTCCACATTATAATCGTTGTATATCACTTATGTCGAGCTAAAATTCTGACACATATTTTAATACTCTCAATATACTAAAAGTTGGATTCATTGTTCTTCAATCTAAAATAGCTTACTTGTTAATTTAATGTAGCTTTAAGTCTCATTAATTATTCAAACATCTCATTTAACAGAATTACAAAGCTTAAGGAATTCTCAAAAGATATGATTGGGATTAGTAATTCTATCCTCTTTTATAGTTGATCAATTAAAACTCATTTTAGCTCACTCAGACCTACATTACTTGCTTACCACTGATAATTTTTGAATTAAGGTCGAATTTTGGTTAATCTTAGGTAAAACCTTAAAACTAACTATTTTATATACATTTGACAATTATTTCATTTATCAATTAGAGCTTGGGCATTTTATACCCAAGCTCTAATTGATAAATAGTATGTTTTGTTTAATTAAAAAAACTAATTCCTAATTCGCCCAATCGGGTGTAGCACTTACAGCAGTTATAGCAATAGTATATGGACCGTCTTGTCCACCACCTGTTATCGTAACTTTCCAACCAGTTCCTGTTTGAGCTTTTGGAATTTCTGCTACATATTGAGGCTCAATAGCACTTCTAATAGAAGCTGCGGTCGGTGCAGTTGCGCTTGCAGATAAATCTAAATCGCCAGAAGCTTCTGCAACAGAAATTGCTGATTGCATTGTACGAATTGAACCATCATCAGCAGACTCAGCTGCACTAGTTCTAAAACCTGTTAACCTCGGTATTGCAATTGCAGCTAAAATACCTAGAATTGCAATAACAACTATTAATTCAATCAAAGTAAAACCTTTTTTGTTTCTCTTCCTATTAATCCAAGACAACATTTTTATTCCTCCTTTGGTTTTTAACAGTTTACTTGCTGCCTTAATTTATGGTTATGTTATTAAAGCCAGAGATACAGTGAATAATGAATAGTGAAAAGTGAATAGTAAAGTACATAAGATCCTTTGTAATTATTTGGAATAATTACGTAATTCATACCCAATAGACACATTCAAAATCACTATACAAATATTTTTAAAACTCCGAATTAAAAACTCTTGTCAATTACATCTTTAAAGTAATTATACTCTACCACAGTTTTATACTGATTTCAAGACAATTTTATTGTGATTTTTTATTGATTTTATTTTAGTTTTACAAGATTCTTTTGTACACAGCCTAAGATTCTTCACTTACGTTCAGAATGACAGGCTGGGATTCCTCCACTTCAGTCGGAATGACAATAATCTTATACTGTCTTCATCATGTCAAACATTGGCAGGTACATTGCAATTACTATAAAACCTATGACAACAGCCATCAACACAATCATAATCGGTTCTATTAGAGTTGTCAGTTTGGTAAGTGAAGTTTCAACTTCTTCATCGTAAAAGTCTGCTGTCTTCAATAGTATGTCATCAAGAGAACCAGATTCTTCTCCTATTCTGATCATGGAATCTACCATTGGTGGGAATACGCCAACATTTTGAATTGAGCGAGAAAGTGGAACTCCCTTCCTGATTTCTTCAATCCCATCCATAATTCGTTCTTGAACTGGTAGATTGTTTACAACTTTGGCAACCACCTCCATAGCTTTAATAAGCGGAATACCTGAGTCCATTAAAGTTGACAAAGTTCTCGTGAATCTGGATGTTATAATCTTTTCCGTAGTCTGTTTCACCACTGGAATTTTTAATTTGATTCCATCAAAAAACCTTCTACCATTTTCAGATTTCTTAAAGCTGAAAATGACAAATGCGAGACCTCCAATAACAACAGCTAATATATACCACTTAGCTCTAATAAAATCACTTAAACCGAGCAAAAATTTTGTAGGCCCAGGCAATGGTACACCACTATCAGTAAACATTCCCGTAAAAGTGGGAAGGATAAAGGTTATCATAAAAATAACTACAGCAATACTTATTACTGCAAGTGCTGATGGATATATCATTGCACTCTTAACCTTATTCTCTAATTTAAATTCTTTTTCAAAGTGAGAAGCCATACGTTCTAAAATAGCATCTAGGTTACCACTAACCTCTCCTGCTTCAACCATATTTGTAAGTATTACTGGGAAGACATCAGGATATTTCTTCATTGCCTCCGAAAGAGAAAGACCCTTCTGCACGTCCTCGTTTACTGAGCCAATTACTGGTTTCAAAGTCTTGTTTTCTGTCTGCATTTCAAGTATATCCAGACATTTTACTATTCCAAGCCCTGAATCAAGCATTGTAAAGAACTGACGGCAGAACACTGCCAGGTCCTTTTTCTTAACCTTTTGCTTAAACAGTTGAATCTGAGCTTCTTCACCTATATCCCTTTCAACATCGACAGGGAGATAGTTGTTGCCCTTTATCATGGCAATTACGTCTTCTTCACTGTTTGCACTAAATGTGCCTTCAATTTTTTGGCCGCTGGGTGTTATTGCTCTATATTTGAATTTCATAAGCACCACCTACACGATATATTTCTTAATATCTTCTGTATTTATGGACTGAACTATTGCCTGATCTTTAGTTATCTGGCCTCTTCTATATAGTTCAATTAAAGAGTTGTCCATAGTCTGCATTCTGTATTTTGCTCCAGTTTGAATTGCAGTGTCTATTTGGTGTACCTTGTCTTCTCTTATGAGGTTTCTTATTGCTGGTGTTGCCACCATTACTTCAAATGCTGCAACCCTTCCATTTCCATCTGCCTTTGGCAGAAGCTGCTGAGATATTACCGCCTGCAATACCGATGCAAGCTGTACTCTTATCTGCTGCTGCTGATGTGGCGGAAATACGTCGATTATACGGTCTATGGTCTTTGCTGAGCCCAATGTGTGAAGGGTCGAAAGAACTAAGTGACCAGTTTCTGCTGCAGTTATAGCAATTGAAATTGTATCTAAGTCCCTCATCTCTCCTACAAGTATTACGTCGGGGTCCTGCCTCAGCGCACCTCTAAGGGCGTTGGCAAAGGTCTGTGAGTCACTTCCTATCTCCCTCTGGTTTACTATGGACCTGTTGTGTTTATGAAGGTACTCTATTGGGTCCTCCAGAGTAAGTATATGCTTCTTTCTTTCTCTGTTAATCTGGTCAATCATAGTTGCAAGTGTTGTAGACTTACCGCTTCCCGTTGGTCCTGTAACAAGGATTAAACCGCGCGCAAGCCTGGTAAGGTCGCTTATAACTCCCGGCAAACCAAGTGCCTGCATGGATGGTATCTCCAATGGAATAATTCTTAGTGCAAGTCCGTAACTTCCCCTTTGAATGTATGCGTTTACCCTGAACCTTCCATGTCCCATAGCGGAATAGGAAAAGTCCAATTCTCCTTTGTCATTAAGCATGTCAAATTGTTTGTCTGAAAGAATTTGTCTTACTAGATTTTCTGTGTCATCGGGTTGCAGTGGAGTGTCTCCAAACGGCAGAAGCTCCCCGTTTACCCTGAGGTTTGGCGGAATTCCCACTGTCAGGTGGATATCTGATGCAATCCGCCTTAAGCCTTCTTCTACAATAACGTTTATATCCATGGACAGCCCCCCTATCCTAATGTGAAGCCTACTCTCATGACCTCTTCAAAACTGGTACTTCCTTGCAAAGCAAGTGCCAGAGCCGATTCGAAGAGTGTGGTCATCCCTTGAGACAGTGCTTCTTCCCTTATTACGTCGGTCGTTGCTCCCTTATCTATTAGCTTTCTTATACCCTCATTGACAGGCATAATCTCATGTACTGCCGCTCTTCCTAAATATCCTGCGTTACAGGCGTTGCATCCTACTGGTTTATGGAGTACTAAAGAAGCATTTTCTTCTCTTCCCAGAATCTTCTTCTGGTCGTATGATGCTTCGTAAGGCTGCTTGCACTTATTACACAATGTCTTTACAAGCCTTTGTGAAACGATACCTATAACTGCGGAAGATACAATATATGGTTCAACTCCCATATCTATCATCCTGGCTATGGTTGAAGCACAGTCGTTGGTGTGAAGGGTTGAAAGAACAAGGTGACCTGTAATTGCTGCTCTTACTGCTATATCTGCAGTCTCGCCGTCTCTAATTTCACCAATCATGACAATATCGGGGTCTTGACGAAGTATGGACCTTAGTCCCGATGCAAAGGTCAGTCCAGATTTTACGTTTACTTGTACCTGGTTTATTCCACCAAGTCTGTACTCTACTGGGTCTTCTACTGTGATTATATTTTTTTCTATTTGGTTTAACTCTCTTAATACTGTGTATAGAGTTGTGGTCTTACCACTTCCCGTTGGACCTGTTACAAGGATCATTCCGTAAGGCTGCCTTAATATGTTGTCGAATAGATCCAGGTTGTATTTGCTAAGTCCAAGGCTTTCCTTGTTGAAGTTAAAGCTCGATTTATCAAGAAGACGTATTACTACCTTCTCACCGTATACAGTAGGCAAGGAAGAAATACGCATATCTATTTCACGATCATTAATTTTAGTTTCTACACGGCCGTCCTGAGGAACTCTCTTTTCGGCTATGTTCATTTTACCAATGATTTTAATACGGGTTACCATCGCTGAGTGGTTTGACCTGGGAAGGCTCATTATCTCTCTTAGGTCCCCATCAATACGAAAACGCACTCTTATTTCATCAGCGTATGGTTCGATATGTATGTCGGAAGCTTTTGTCCTTGTAGCTTGCTCAAATAGTGAGTTTATAAGCCTAACTATTGGAGCTGATGCAACTTCTGCCTCTTCCTGTTCGTCGAATTCATTATCCATATCAAGACCAATGTCTCCGAACTCCTCAAGAACCTTTTTGGTAGTCGCTCCACTGTAGTATCTGTCTATTACTTTGTTTATATCGTTAGCAGTGGCAAGTACTGATTCAAGTTCCATCTTTGTGTAGAGCTTTATATCGTCTACGGCAAAGAAGTTGAGTGGGTCTACCATGGCGACTACTAGTTTGTCGCCTTTTTTATCTATAGGAATCAGTTTGTACTTTCTGACGATTGATTCTGGAAGCATGCTTACAACCGATTGATTGATTTCATATTTATTTAGGTCGATTCTCGGAAATCCGAGTTGAAATTCCAAAACTTCGACGATGTCTTCTTGTGTAACAAAGCTTAATTCCACAAGGACGTCGCCCAGCTTCCTGTTAGTGCCGCTTTGTACTTCAAGTGCCTTAACAAGTTGTTCGGATGTTATTTTACCTGCGTAGAGCAGTAGTTCGCCGATTTTTAATGTTGATTTTTGCATAACAGACTCCTTTAAGTAACAATTAAAAGCTGAGATCCCTCCGCTTCGGTCGGGATGACAGAGCAGGGGCGATTGACAATTGACAGTTGACAATTGACAATTGACAATTAAAAGATTAAAAGAATAAAAGCAAATACAAAAGATTAAAAGCAAATGCAAGATTCTTCGCTGCGCTCAGAATGACAGCATCGGTGTATGGCAGAGCGAAGGCGGAACTTTTTGAATATTTACAATTTTATGGTGTTGAGAACATTTTACATCGAAACGGTTGTAAAATCAATGTTTATTTGTCAATTATAACAAAGATGTCAAAAAAGGTGACATTACAATATGTCACCTTTTGAGGTATTTTAGTTTTTTATTATATCATTTACTTTGGTTACTATGAGGTCTATGGCGACTTTGTTGTAGCCTCCCTCGGGGATTATTATGTCAGCGTATCGTTTTGTCGGTTCTATGAACTGCATGTGTGCTGGTCTGACTGTACTCATGTACTGTTTTATGACTGAGTCTAGTGTTCTGCCTCTCTTTTTTATGTCTCTTACTATCCTTCGGATAACCCTAACATCTGCATCGGTGTCTACGAAAAGTTTGATGTCCATCAGGTCTCTCAGTTCTTCATCAAACAGCACCAGTATTCCCTCAAGCACTATTATCTGCCTCGGTTCGACTGTTACTGTCTCTTTACTTCTGTTGTGGTTTTCAAAGTCGTATATGGGCTTTTCAACCGATTCTCCGTTTAGAAGCTTTTTAAGGTGATCTATGAGTAGCTCGTTGTCAAAGGCGAACGGATGGTCGTAGTTGGTCTGAACTCTCTCTTCAAAGCTCAGATCGCTCTGGTCTTTGTAATAAGAGTCTTGTTCTATTACTGCGACGTTATCCTGTATAGCATTTCGAATTTCTCTTGTAACTGTTGATTTACCTGAGCCTGTTCCTCCTGCAATGCCTATGAGTATGGGGCTTTTCATTTTCTCAGTCCTCCCTTGGCTTTCTTATGAGGTCAAACCTTGCAACTGGGTTGTTCATCCTTATTTTCATTATCATTTGTGGGTGGGGTGCAACCTCTATTGGTTCATCATCCTCGTTCCACATTTCTTCTATGGTCTGTTCGAAATAGTCTTTACCAGGGCCAAATACCTCTATCTGCTCACCTACAAACATCCTGTTTCGTTGTTCTACGGTGGCAATTTTAGTTTTTTCGTCGTAGTCCAATACCATCCCTGTAAAGTCATAGCCCCTTAAATATGAACTGGTACCGTAAACGTGGTCGGCTGGTCCGGGCTTTTGGAAGAAGAATCCTGTGGTAAAATCTCTGTGGCTTACTTTCTTAATTTCAGAGAGCCAAGCAGGGTCGTAGCTGTAATTTTCAGGGTCTTTCAGGTAAGCATCAAGTGCCATTCTATAGGATCTTATAACAGTTGCAACGTAGTATGAACTTTTAACTCTTCCCTCTATCTTCAGGCTGTGAATGCCAGCGTTTATTATCTCCGGAAGGTGCTCTATCATGCAGAGGTCTTTTGAGTTGAAGATAAAGGTTCCATCTTCGTGTTCCTCTATTGGGAAGTACTGTCCTGGTCTCTTCTCTTCTACGACGTGATATTTATATCTGCAAGGCTGGGCACAGTCGCCCATGTTTGCATCTCTGCCTGTCATGTAGTTGCTTATGAGGCATCTTCCTGAATAGCTCATGCACATTGCACCATGTACGAAGCATTCAATGTCCATATCCTCTGGAAGTCTTTCGGTTATGCTTGTAATCTCTTCCAGTGAAAGCTCTCTTGCAAGTACAATTCTCCTTACTCCAAGGCCATACCAGAACATTATAGTTTCGTAGTTTGTTACGCTTGCCTGTGTGCTTATGTGTATCTCCATATTGGGAGTTGTTCTCTTTATTACTGTGAACATTCCAGGATCTGAGACTATAAAAGCATCTACTCCTGCTTCTTCAAGCTCCTTTGCGTATTCCTCCAGACCTTCCATGTCCTTGTCGTGGGGCACGATGTTTAAGGTTACATAGACCTTTTTTCCTCTGGTGTGGGCGAATTCTACTCCTTCTCTTATATCGTCAAGAGTGAAGTTTTTAGATGCCTTTCTCATCCCAAAGGCTTCTCCGCCAAGGTATACGGCATCTGCTCCATATATAATTGCCATTTTCAGTTTCTCTAAATCGCCAGCAGGTGCCAGCAGTTCTGTTCTCTTCAAAACTAATCCTCCTTGTATGTGACGGCTACTCCGTCTCCCATTGGTATCACCGATGTGGTGTAACCATTCAGGTTGTTTATGTATATGAGGTATTCCCTCAGTCTGTTTACGATTGTCCTCTTTCTGCGCTTAACTAGGCCATCCTCTGCTACCATTCCCTTGTACAGAACGTTATCAGATACTATTAATCCACCAGGATTTAACAGTTTTGATGCGTATTCAAAGAACTCCATGTAGTGCCCTTTAGATGCATCCAGAAATACGAAGTCGAATTTCTTTGCTATATGTGGAAATGTATCCAGTGCATCACCAGGAATTACCTTAATTTTTTCTTCAAAGCCTGCAGTCTTAATGTTTTCAAGGGCAAGTGGAACAACATCTTGATTTTTCTCTAAGGTTACTATTTGAAAATCGTCTTCAAGACATTCAGCCATCAATATTGCTGAATAACCGATAGCTGTTCCAACTTCTAAGATTGATTTAGGCTTGTGTATCTTTATTAGAGTTCTTAAAAATTGTCCAACCTCAGGTTGAACAATTGGAACGTTATTTCCTTTGGCATAGTCTTCCAGACTTCGCAAAAACAGAGAGCTCTGTGGTGTGAGCTCATTTATATAGGATATTATATAGTCTTCGTTAATGTTACTCATTTTACCATTCCCTGTATTTAGACGCTTTTTCATAGACGTAAAGTATTATGCTTCCAAAGAGTACGACAGATACCAGTTCTCCTGCTGTTATGCCAAGAACTGTATACACATAAGGTATCTTTGTGAAGTATGACACCCATATTGAAACAATAATTCCATTTAAAAGTATTGGTGGTACCATTGCAGCATATCTGTTCTTTGCCTTTGATGTGATATAAGCTGCCAGAAGTGTTACAAGTGATCCTCCAATAATATCTACCAGACCAAAGCCTGAATATGGAGCAAGAATGAAGTTCGCCAGAAGCACGCCAATAAACAGCCCAGGCACTGCTGCGCTTTCAACCATCGGCAACAGGGTAAGCCCCTCGGCTATTCTAAACTGGACAGGTCCAAATGTCAGATTTGCAACCGGAAACGGCAGCGCCTGTAGAAGGATCAGCACCAGATATATGGCAGCTATAAGGCTTGCCTTTGTAAGGTATCTTATGTTCATGAGATCAGTCCTTTGCTATAAATTGAGGATGAGCGGTATCAAAATCGGCACAAGGGCGGTACATATTACCCCTGTAATAAAGGCTATGACAACCGTCTCAGCATCTGTTGACCGCGATATTATTGGGAGTGCACTGGCAATGCTTGTTGAGCCTGCCGGTGCAATTGTCTCAAGGTAACCCATTTTCTTTGCTATTACTGGTATAAATATAAAAGAAGCAAGTTCTCTGGTCAAGTTTGCAATAAATCCTATGGTAGATAGCTGATTTGAATGACTTGCAAGGATTATTGAGGTTATAGTGTAAAAACCCTGTCCTGCTCCTACTGCTCCGGCTTCGTTAAATGGCAAGCCTACAAGGTAGCCACCTATAGCTGCACCACCTATGCTTCCCACCACTACGGCAAGGGGCATGAGAAGAAGTTTTAGCCCAATGCTCTTTATCTGTTCAAACACTGAGCTGTTAAGTCCTATGCTTATGCCTACCATTATCAATAGAAGTATTGTCCCTATATCTATGAACAGGGTTGCAAAGTTCTGTATCCAGAAGGGATGGGTAAGCATTCCCATTATAATTCCAGCGGCGATTGACGACAATATCATCAATGTCACTTAACATCACCGCCTCTTATGAAGCGTTTGATAGACATTACAGCTAATAAGCTTCCTAATATGGCGCATACGCCAATTAATACAGCCTTATAGCCAATGGCGACGAAAGACTGTATAACAGCATCATCCATCCCAATCTTTATGCCCATTATGAAGAGCAGAGAAAGGAGAACAACTGTCTGAATTATATTTCTATTTTTAATTATAAAGTTGTTCTGACTGGATTTTAGCCCAAATAGTACTCCTGTGGCTATTGCCGCAAGGTACATAACAAATCTAACGCCCATTCAAATGCTCCTATTCTATACCTCCATTATTATGGGAAGTATCATTGGATTTCTCTTTATTGTCGTATATAGAAATGTCCTTAGGTCATCTCTAATGTTCGACTTGATTGCAGACCAATCCCTAATTTTCTTTTCTTCGCAAGATTCAAGAGTCTGCTTGACTACTTTTCTGGCTTCGTCCATTAGATCTTCTGATTCTCTCACGTATACAAATCCACGAGACACTATGTCCGGACCAGAGGCAACTTTGCCCTTCTCTTTGTCCATAGTGACTACTACGACGATAAGCCCGTCTTCGGACAGGTGTTTTCTATCTCTTAAAACTATGTTTCCAACGTCTCCTACGCCCAGGCCATCAACTAAAATGTGTCCTGATGGTACGCTTGCCCCGAGGGCTGCCGTGTTCTTAGTCATCTCAAGTACTTGTCCGTTTTCCATGATGAATATATTTTCTCTTGGAGTTCCGAGATCTGCGCTGATATCTGCGTGCATCTTCAGGTGCCTTGCTTCTCCGTGTACCGGTATGAAGAACTTTGGCTTAACCAGACTGTGCATCAGTTTTAGTTCTTCCTGGCAAGCGTGACCTGAGACGTGAATTTCTGCCAGGGATTCATATATTACTTTTATTCCCTGTTCCAGAAGGTTGTTCACTACTCTTGATACTGTCTTTTCATTGCCTGGTATTGGCGATGCTGATATTATTACCAGGTCATCGTGCATCAATTCAATTTTTCTGTGTTCGTTTGATGCAATTCTTGTAAGGGCGCTCATGGGCTCGCCCTGTGACCCTGTGGTTATTATAGCCAACTGGTCTTTTCTGTACTTATTCATGTCGTTTATATCGATTATGGTTCCCTCTTTGAATTTGAGGTAACCAAGGTCTGCCGCAACTGTTATTACATTTACCATAGACCTGCCTGAAAGGACAACCTTTCGCTCGTTGAGCTCGGCAGCGTCTATTATCTGCTGTACTCTGTGTACGTTAGATGCAAATGTCGCAACTATTATACGCCCTTCTGCCATGTGAAACAGGTTTCTGAAGGTGTCTCCAACTGTGCTTTCGCTCATTGTAAAACCAGGTCTTGTAACGTTTGTTGAGTCTGAGAGAAGTGCAAGCACTCCCTTGTTTCCCAGTTCAGCAAGTCTGTTTAAGTCCATCTTATCGCCCGAAATTGGCGTGAAGTCTACCTTAAAGTCTCCTGTCTGGATGACAGTTCCCACAGGGCTTGTCAATGCAATTGCAGCGCTGTCGGGTATGCTATGAGTCACTCTGATGAATTCTACATCGAAATGACCGAGTTTAAGCTTTTCGCCGTAAGTTACATCGTGCATCTGCACATTCTGCAGGTTGTGTTCTTTCAATTTGTTGTTTAATAACCCAAGCGTAAGCTTGGTGCCGTATATCGGCATGTCTATCTTTTTTAAAACATAGGGAATTGCCCCAATATGGTCCTCATGACCATGGGTCAGTACTAATCCCTTGATTTTCTCTTTGTTTCTTATCAGGTAAGATATATCTGGGATTACAATGTCAACTCCCAGCATTTCGTCTTCAGGGAAAGTCATTCCGCAGTCCACTATCACGATCGAGTCTTTATACTCGTGAACTGTGATGTTCTTTCCTATCTCACCTAATCCGCCCAAAGGGATTATTTTCAGTTTGTTTTGTTTTGCCACTTTACCACTCCTTGTTTGTCTTTCTCAAATTATGATTCTTTACATTTTTTGCATATTCCGTAGAATTTGACGTCGTGATCTCGGATAAGAAACCCCTCTTCCTTTTCGATCTCTTCTTCAAGAGCTTCTAAAAGATCCAGTTTCACTTCAGTCACACTTCCACATTCTGTGCATATTAAATGGTGATGGTGGTGATCTCCCGTTCCCATGTTGAGCTCATAACGGCTCACTCCATCATCAAAATTTATTCTATATACTATTCCAAGCTTTTCAAAAAGCTGCAGGGTTCTGTAGACGGTAGCAATGCCAACGTCTTTCTTTTCTCTGGACAATATACCATGGACTTCTTCGCAACTCAAATGCGAGTCGCTGTTATCGAGGAGTATTCTCAGTACGTCCTCGCGCTGACTCGTGTATTTGTAGCCCTTCTTTTGAATTGTTTGCATATAGCTTTTAATATGTTCGTCCACTGCCCAAGTTCACCCGCCTTATTGTAAATGGTCCCTGCTGAGCTCTTCGTAGGCTGTCTTTACCTCTTCAAATTCCTCTTCGTCGTCTATGGTCGTAAAAATCGGGTCTCCGTTTTCGTCCATATCCAGTTTCAACAGATACGTCAAAGTATCAAGTTGATCTGCGTTTAGCAGAGCGACGTAATCGGTGTCGTCCAATGTGAACTTTGCCTTTACAAAAAATTCTATTTCATTTCCTAGTTCGTCATAAAATACGTGTTTTTCAGTCATGATGATATCCTCCTTTACTTTGAATCCAGATAAGTTTGCAGGATATAAGATGCTGCTACCTTGTCTATCATATTCTTTCTATTTTCCCGCCTAACTTCTGACTCAATGAGGACTCTTTCGGCAGATACTGTCGAAAGCCTCTCGTCTATGTAGACGATCTCAACTCCAAATTTATTCTTTATCTTTTCGGCAACAGTACGCGCCATCTCTCCCGATGGACCAACAGTGCCGTTCATGTTGTAGGGCATTCCTACTACGACCTTTTTTACGCTGTATTCGCTTAAAAGCGCTTCTATCTCCGCAAGGTCTTTCTTTTTGCTCTCTCGTGTGATAACCGTCAGAGGCTGAGCAGTTATCCCTAAAGCATCGCTGATAGCGACTCCTATTCTCTTTGTACCCACATCAAGGCCTAAAATTCTCTCCATATATTCTCCATTATACCATTTTTATACAACTTTTATACAAAATTCTGGGCAGACAGTCGCACAATAGCCGCAAAGTATGCAGTTCTCGTTTGGGGTTGCCTGTCCATCGACGATATTTATACCGCCCTGCTGACATCTGGCGACACAATTTCCGCATGCCTGGCAGTAATCAGCCACTACAAGTCTTCTATTTGCCTTTTTTATTACAGTCTTAGTTTCATCGGCCATGCTTCCAGTGTTTAGCATTTGGAGTGCAGCATCTACTTCGTCAAAGGACTGCAGCCCAATTGCAACAGAGTCAATTTCACTAATATCTCTTACAAATCTAAAAGCTTCTTCAGTCTTTGCGATTAAATGTCCACCGCCGAGGGGTTTCATGCTGTAAACTCCTCTTCCGTCATTGTGGCAGTCTCTGATGGCTGCTACCATGTCCGCAGCAGTTCCGTCGTGGATTCCAATGCCCTCGATGTTCAACAGTGGATGTACAACGTCAAGCTCCTTGTATTTGAGAAAGCCCCGTACACCTTCAACTCTGTGAGTGGAAATGCCAATCGCTCTGATTAAACCCTTCTCTTTAGCTTTCAAGAAGTATTCAACCGCAGGCCAGTGCCCTCTTATGGTGTGTTCGCTCTCTTGTTCGTGAAGCAAAAATATATCTATATAGTCAGTATCAAGCTCTTTTAAGGCTTTCTCCAAGCTCTCCTGCGCCAGTTCTTCTGTATAGGCGTAGGATTTTGATGCTATTACGTAATCGTGCCTGGGAATTTCTTTTAAGGCTCTCCTGATGTATTCATAGTTATCGTAAATCTCAGCAGTATCTATGAAGTTAATGCCTTTGTCGTAGGCGTATTTAATAAGTGCTGCTCCCTCATCGAAGGTTAGGTTTGCCTGAAAAGGCGTCATAGTGAGCGAGCCAAAGCACAGCCCCGACACGGGAATGTCAGTTCTGCCAAGTTTTCTTCTGTACATATTGTTACCTCGCATATTTACAAAAATAAGATGGATAGCTTCAGGCCATCCATCCAGCTTTTATCAGTCTTTTGTACGCTGCAGATACGACCTGAGGATTTCCTCCAGCAGTTCGTCTCTTTCGATTCTTCTAATAAGAGTCCTTGCATTGTTGTGGCTCGTAATGTAAGTAGGGTCTCCAGAAAGTATATACCCTATGATCTGATTAATGGGGTTGTACCCCTTCTCCTCAAGGGAATTAAATACAGATATTAAAATCTCCCTTGGCTCAGTGACGACGTCCTTAGCAGCTTCAAATTTTACGGTTTCATTCATTCTATCATCCATGTTCCACAACCTCCCCTCTTGTTTTGATTATAACATAATCAAAACATAATTGACAATTGACGATTCAATTGTCAATTTGCTTCTTTAGTATTTCCTCAACCATTTCCAACGCTTCTTTTAACTTCCCTGGCTCTTTTCCGCCGGCCTGTGCCATTTCTGGACGACCGCCGCCGCTTCCGCCTGTTGCCTGTGCAACTTCTTTTATTATGTTGCCTGCGTGGATTCCCTTTGCTGTAAGGTCTTTTGTAGCCATTGCTACTAGTGAAACCTTGTCGTCTTTTGTGGATCCAAGCACTACTACTCCTGAGCCAAGCCTTGCTTTTAGTTCATCGCCAAGTGTTCTCAGGCTGTTCATGTCCATATCTTGTACAGTATAAGTTATGAGTTTTACTCCGTCAATATCTTTTTGCTGTGAAAGGATGTCTCCTGCCGTATTGGCTGACAGTTTATCCTTTAGCTTGGATATCTCTCTGTCTTTTTCCTTTAGCTCGTCCATAACTGTGTGTGCTCTTTCGACCAGCGACTGCCTGTTAGTCTTCATAGAGTGTGAAAGCTCTTCAAGCTCCGTTTCAAGGCCGTTTAGGTAGTCATATGCATTAAGGCCTGTAAGAGCCTCTATACGCCTAACTCCTGCAGCAATTCCTGCTTCTGATACTATTTTGAACAGTCCAATCTGGCCTGTATTTGACACGTGAGTTCCACCACAAAGCTCCTGTGAGTAGTCTCCCATAGAAACAACTCTTACTTTATCGCCGTACTTTTCTTCAAAGAGGCCAATTACGCCTTCTTCCTGAGCTTCCTTAAGAGTTTCAATTCTGGTTTCTACTGGCATTGCCTTAAGAAGTTGATGGTTTACCTGTGATTCAATCTTAGCTACATCTTCTTTGCTTACAGCTTCAAAGTGAGTGAAATCAAACCTCAATCTGTTTGGCATTACTAGTGAACCTGCCTGGTTTACATGTCCACCTAGAACTGATTTTAACGCCTTGTGAAGAAGATGAGTTGCCGAGTGATTTCTTCTGGTTGCATCTCTTTGCTCGTCGTCGACTTTAGCTATTACTGTTTCTTCAACTTTAAGCTGTCCTTCTTTTACGCTTATAAAGTGAAGCGGCATATGGTCCTTAGTCAGCTTGGTATCGGTAACTTCAGCGTAACCGCCTTCAAAGTTAAATACACCTGTATCTCCAACCTGGCCGCCCTGCTCGCCGTAGAAAGGAGTTTTCTTTAGTATAGCCATTCCTTCTTCGCCTTCGCTCAGGTGAATGACTCTCTCGCCTTCCTTAAACAGAGCCAGAACTTCAGATTCGTCCTCTGTTCTGTCGTAGCCAGTGAACTCAGAAACGTAACCTTTAGTTAGTTCTTCGTCTTCTTTGCCACCCCAGCCGCCATCTGTGCCTTCTCTTGCACTTCTGGCACGCTGTCTCTGCTCTTCCATGTGAGCTTTAAATCCATCTATATCCAGTTCGATTCCTCTTTCATCCAAAATCTCTTCTGTCAATTCAAGCGGGAATCCGTAGGTATCGTAAAGCTTAAATGCCTTGTCACCACCAAAGATTTGCAAACCTTTCTCTTTCATTTCGTCGATGTAATCGTCGAGAATTGAAAGTCCTTGGTTTATAGTCTCTTGGAATTTCTCTTCTTCTGCTCTTATTACTTTCTTTATTTGTACTTCATTTTCTTTCAGTTCTTTGTATTCAACTGACCAGGAGTTAATTACAACTCCAGCCATCTCTTCTAAGAATCCTCTGTCTATTCCGAGAAGCTTGCCATGCCTTGCAGCACGTCTAATAAGCCTTCTTAGTACATAGCCTCTTCCTTCGTTGCTTGGGATAACTCCATCACTTACAAGGAATGTCATTGCACGAGTATGGTCAGTAATAAGTCTTACGGATACGTCTTTTTCACTTTCGCTTCCGTATGTGTAACCGCTTATTTCCACTACCTTGTTCAAGATGTCTCTGATTGCACCAATGTCAAAAATTGTGTCTACGTTCTCCATAATACATGTAAGTCTTTCAAGTCCCATTCCAGTGTCGATATTTGGATTTGGAAGCGGATGGTATACGCCCTGTTCGTCTTTGTCGAATTGCGTAAATACCAGGTTCCACACTTCAAGAAATCTGTCACAGTCGCAGCCTGGCTGGCAGGTTGACTTTCCACAGCCATATTCCAAGCCTCTGTCTATATATATTTCAGAACAAGGTCCGGATGGTCCGACTTCAAGCTCCCAGAAGTTATCTTCTTTGCCAAGTCTTACAATTTTTTCTGCTGGTACTCCAATTTCCTTATTCCATATTTCAAAAGCTTCATCGTCGTCAAGGTAGACGCTGACCCAGAGGTCTTCTGCCTTTAGTCCCATATTTACAGTAAGAAACTCCCAAGCCCATGCTATTGCTTCTTTTTTGAAGTAATCGCCAAAAGAAAAGTTTCCAAGCATCTCAAAGAATGTGGCATGCCTTGCAGTCTTACCAACGTTTTCAATATCTCCTGTACGAATGCACTTTTGACAAGTCGCCATTCTGTTGTGAGGTGGTACTGCATCTCCCGTGAAATACGGTTTTAATGGGGCCATGCCCGCTCCTATTAACAAAAGTGATTTATCATTTTTAGGCACCAGAGAAAAGCTAGGTGCGATAAGGTGATCTTTCTCTTTAAAAAAATCAAGGTATTCTCTTCTAATTTCATGTAGTCCAAACTTTTTCATCATTACACCTCACCCTTAATATTAGAAAAACCCTCCCATAAGGGAGGTCTGTTTCTATACTATTTTAATTCAAATGGCTCAATCTGTCAATTTGTTCCGTTATCTGAATTCTCTGCAAGCCTTGCGGCTAATTTCCCTTTAAAGTATTTATATAAAATTATTGCTATGTTTACTGCAGGTACGGAAAGTATCATACCCATTACTCCGAACATCGCCCCACCGATTATTATTGATAATAGGATTGTCAGAGGGTGTAATCCAGTTGTCTTTCCAAGAACTTTTGGCCCCAAGATGTTGTTTTCAACCCATTGAATCAGTACGAAGAACAGTGCCACCCATACCGCTTTCATGGGACTTGCTATGAAGGCAAACACCACCGCTGGAACAAATCCAAGGAATGGTCCAATGTAAGGAATTATGTCCGCCAAGCCCGTAATAAATCCGATAATAATCGAGAATTCTACCTTCATGATAAAGAGAAATACTGTGGTAGCTACTCCTACAGCAACCGCCATAAGAAGCCTTCCCCTTATGAACTGTGACATTGCCTGATCCATCTCTCTTAAAAGCGTGTGGATTTCATCACTCTGCTTTTTCGGTATGAAAGATGCTGCCTTTTTGAGGAAGTGGTCTTTGTCTACCAACAGGTAAAAAGTCAGTATCGGCATTAGCACGATGCTAATTATTCGCGTCAGCATGTTGCTGATCCCCATGACAAATGCTTCAGTTCCCTTTACAAGCAGTTCCTGCAGCTTATCGACATTTTGGGATGCAACCTTTTCAATGGATTGCACCAGTTCAGGCATGTCGTCAAGGGTGCTGGCATATTCTGAGTAAAATGACTGGAACCATGTTCTGACTGAATTGATGTAGTCGGGCAGGTTTACCCCCAACCTCTTTAGCTCTCTTCCCGTACGGGGAAGTACTGCTAGAAACAGTATTATTATGCCTCCAAGTATTATCAGGTAGACTACTGCCGTTGCCCATACCCTTTTTAGGCCCTTCTTTTCAAACCAATTTACTGGAGGATTTAACAGGTATGCCAGTATCATAGATGCGATTACTGTAAAGAATGTGTCTGACACAAGATGATAGCGCGCGAAGATTCTGGATACAAAGTAGACTGTAAAAAGTCCTGCAATTACCCAGAGAATGAACTTTGTTTTGTATTTTATAGCTTTTCTAGACGGCACAAACCTGTTCCCGATGTTGATTAGGTAGTATATTGTAAGGAACAAGAGAATCGCTGTCAGAATCCATACCAGCTTGACAAAGAGCTCAGGCGCAGCTTGAATCTGCATAATCTACCCTCCATAAAAGAAAAGTCTCCGGACTATTGCTCAAAGCAACTGCCAAAGACTTTATTCCCTCTTATTCTTCGGCACCTTCCAGGTCGTGAAGATGCTCGTCATCAAAGTCGACATCTTCTAATCCTTCAATTTCTACCCCGGTTTTCTTCGTATAATCAAGAAGTGCCGATTTTACAGCCTGTTCAGCGAGAACGCTACAGTGCATTTTTACTGGCGGAAGTCCATCGAGAGCTTCTGCTACTGCCTTATTCGTTAACTCCATCGCTTCTTTGATACTCTTGCCCTTAATAAGGTCAGTCGCCATGCTTGAAGAAGCTATTGCGGAGCCGCATCCAAAGGTCTTGAACTTAACGTCAGTTATGGTATCTCCATCTATCTTGAGGTACATCCTCATTATATCACCGCATTTAGCATTGCCTACTTCGCCAACGCCATCTGCGTCTTCTATTTCTCCTACGTTATGTGGATGCATGAAATGCTCCATTACTTTTTCTGAATACATATATTAGTTACCTCCTCCAACTTTTTCGTACAGCGGCGACATGTCTCTCAGCCTTTGGACAATGCCCTTAAGCTGTTCAGCGACGTAGTCAATTTCTTCAGGCGTATTTCCAGTTCCCAGAGAAAGTCTCAGTGAACCGTGAGCGATTTCATGTGGCAGCCCTATTGAAAGCAACACGTGTGACGGATCCAAAGAACCTGATGTACAGGCTGAACCACTGGAACCAGCTATGCCCAGCATATCCAACATCAGAAGAAGTGATTCTCCCTCGATGTACCTGAAACAGAAGTTTGCGTTTCCAGGAAGTCTCTTTTCTGGGTGCCCGTTTAGTCTTACTTCGGGTATGCTTTCCATTACGCCTTTTATTAGTCGTTGCCTCAGTGATATGAGGTAATCGGTGTTTTCTTCAAGTTTTTCGTAGGCCAACTCTACTGCCTTGCCCAGTCCTACGATGCCTGGGGTGTTTTCTGTGCCTGCTCTCTTGCTCTTTTCCTGAGCTCCTCCAGCGATTAATGGGTCGATTCTGACACCTTGTCTGATGTAGAGAGCTCCTACTCCCTTTGGCCCGTACAGCTTATGGGCTGACAATGAAAGTAGATCTATATTCATATCTTTAACGTCTATTGGAAGGCTTCCAACTGCCTGAACTGCGTCTGTATGAAATAGGACGCCGTGTTTTTTGGCTAGCTCGCCAATTTCTTTTACAGGCTGGACTGTTCCAATTTCGTTGTTAGCAAACATTATTGAAATAAGAATAGTTTTATCTGTTATGGCATTCTCAAGGTCTTCTAATGAAATCATGCCGTATTCGTCGACATCTAAGTAGGTTACTTCAAAACCTTGCTTTTCAAGATATTCACAGGTGTGCAGTACAGCATGGTGTTCTATCTTGGTGGTAATTATGTGGTTTCCTTTTTCAGAATGCCTGTATGCAATGCCCTTAATAGCCCAGTTGTCTGCTTCGGAGCCTCCACCGGTGAAGAATATCTCTGATTTTTTAGCTCCTAAGCCCTTTGCAACCTGTTCTCTAGCCTTTTCTATAGCCGTCTTTGAGTAGTTGCTCAGAGCGTATATACTTGACGGGTTTCCGTAGTATTCGCTGAAATATGGAAGCATCTCGTCCAAAACTTCTTTTTTGACGGGAGTTGTAGCCGAGTGGTCCATGTAAATTAGTTTGTCCATTTTACATCCTCCGATCTATTACTGATTGGTTGTCGTTGACCATATCCTCCAGTGTAATCGAGTCGATTACTCTGTCGATGCTGTCTTTTATCTTCGCAAATACCCATTTTGATGCACAACTTTCGTCTTTAGCGCAGTCGAAACCGTCGTCTGCCACGCAATCTGATGGGGACATATTCCCCTCCAGAGACCGCAATATCTGTCCTACTGTGATTTCTCCGGGTATCCTGGATAGCATGTAGCCCCCGTAGGCTCCCCTAGTGCTAGTCAATAACCCTTCCTTTTTTAGATTGGAAAATAGCTGCTCAAGATAGTTCTCTGAAAGACCTTGTTTTTCCGCTACATATTTTAAAGAGATAGGCCCCTGACCGTAATCCTGTGCCAGCTGGTACATGGCCATAAGACCGTATCTGCCCTTGGTTGACAATTTCATAGTATCACCTTCTTTTAATCCCAACTGCTTTGGTGGGTATTCCTTTTTCAGTATAATATATCCTAGTAAAAGTGTCAACAATACAATTCACAATTGACAGTTGACAGTTGACAGTTGACAGTTGACAGTTGACAATTAAAGGATTAAAAGAGTAAAAGACAAAAAAAAGATCCTTCGGTCGTACCTCCCTCAGGATGACAGAAACTACATGGCTCTGTCATTCTGAGCGTTTAGCGAAGAATCTTATCTTTTAAGTTCACTGTTCACTAAGGCCAGCGAAGCTAGCCCCTACAATTTTCTATTCACTAAGGCCAGCAAAGCTAGCCCCTACAATTTTACTTCAACTTTTCTCTCAACTTCTCAATCATATCCTTTGTCATGTCGTCGAGGAGGTATTTTGGTGCCCAGCCCCACTCTTCCCGTGCTGCTGAATCGTCCAGTGAATTCGGCCACGAGCAGGCTATTGTCTGTCTGACTGGGTCAACGTCGTACTCCAATACGAATTCTGGGATGTGCTTTCTTATGGCGGCTGCTATTTCCTCTGGGTCGAAGCTCATGGCTGCGATGTTAAATGCGTTTCTGTGTACGAGCTTTGAGCCGTCTGCTTCTAGCAACATCAATATTGCGTTAAGGGCATCTGGCATGTACATCATGTCCATTTTTGTCCCTTTATCTATAAAGCTAGTATATTTTTTATTTTTAATCGCTTCGTAGTAAATGTGTACTGCATAGTCGGTGGTTCCACCACCTGGCAGTGTATCGTATGAGATAAGCCCTGGGAATCTTACACCTCTGGTATCGACTCCAAACTTGTGGAAGTAATAGTCGCACAGCAATTCACCTGAAACTTTGGTAACTCCGTACATCGTCTCGGGCCTCATTATGGTTTCTTGAGGGGTATTGTCTTTTGGAGTGGAATCTCCAAAGACTGCAATTGAACTAGGTGTAAATACTGATAGATTCTTCTCCCTTGCAAGCTCTAACACGTTATACAGGCCAGTCATGTTTACATTCCAACAAAGACCTGGATTAAGCTCACCAGTTGCCGAAAGAATTGCTGCAAGATTTATGACAGTGTTAATTTTGTACTTGTCAGTTATTTCAGCCATTCGATTTCTGTCCATTACATCAAGTAGTTCAAAGTTGCTGTTTTCTATTAATTCTTTGTGGTCTTCCTTGTATTTGAGGTCGCTGATGACAACGTTTTCATCACCGTAAACCTTTTTCATTTTTAAAGCAAGCTCAGAGCCTATTTGTCCAAGGGCTCCTGTAATAAGTATTCTTCTCATTTGATGCACCTCCGTTGAATTTGGAATTGCTCCTTTTATATTATATCACAACTGCATGAAAGGAAAAGAAAAATACCCAGATATATCCAGGTATTTTCATTCGTTATTTAGTAGTAAATGCACAAACCAATGGTCTTTGGCCCTAAGTGCGAACCTATTACTGGTCCAAGATCTTCGAAGGTTATGACGGCTTTAGGAAACTTCTCTTTGAGAGTTTTAGTCACAAGCTGTGCTTCTTCTAAATCTAAGATGTGGCACACTCCGATTCTCTTTACTTCTGGTCTAACCAACTCAATCAAACGTGCAATGGCTTTTTTACGTCCCCTTGCCTTTTCCTCCAGTTTCAACTCTCCGTCAATCAGCCTAATAATGGGCTTGATATTTAACAGCTTTCCGATGCTCGACTTGAGCGTGGACATTCTGCCTCCTCTTGTGAGGTATTCAAGGCTTTCAGGTGTCAGGAGTACTTCCATCTTTTCCTTCTGCTCATCTAATACCTTAGCAATTGATGCTGCATCCATGCCCTGCTTGGACATCTCCACTGCATCTTCGACGAGGAACTTAAGAGCTGCTGCAGCAACTGTGCTGTCAACAATAGTGACTTTTTTATCTTCTAACATGGTGCCTGCAGTAGTTGCACTATTGTAGGTTCCACTTATTTTAGAGGATAAAACAATCACTATAGCTTCATCATAATCTCTTAAGGCGTCATTGTACGCATTTAGGAAATCACCTGCTGATGGCTGTGATGTGGTTGGAAAATCCGTACTGGATTCAAGTTCTCTGTAAAAATCTTCAAAGCTTCCTTTTAACCCCTCTTTTGACTCGACTCCGCCAAAGATATAATTAAGGGGCACAACGCTTATGTCTTCTTTCTTAATGTACTCTGGATCAAGATAACTAGTACTATCAGTAATTACTTTTACAGTCATATCTGACCTCCATTATAAAAAAATCTGTCGCTTGGTAGCGACAGATTTATTATTACACATATTTAACTATTTGACAACTATTGTATATATTCTGCCAGGCACGTAAATTTCTTTAACTATTGTCTTATCGTCTGTAAATTTCTTTACTGCTGCCTCGGCAAACACCTTTTCTCGGATGCTTTCTTGTGCTTCTTCAAGGCCGACTACCACAGTTCCCCTTACTTTTCCGTTAATTTGAACTGGCATTTCAAATACTTTGTCTATGGTCTTGTCCTCATCGTATTCCGGCCATGTCGTTTCAAACAGATATCCAGGTAGTCCTGCAATTTCCCATAACTCTTCAGTGATATGTGGTGCCACTGGGTTTAGCAGTACTAGGAATGTCTCGAAGTCTTTCTTGTTCATCTTCCCGAAATCGTTAAAGTCATTTAGAAGCGTCATAAGTGCTGCAATTCCTGTATTGAATTTAAGCGTTTCATAATCTTCTGTGACTTTCTTTATAGTCTTGTGGATTTTCGACTCCATCTCGGGAGTGTATTCTGTTCCATCCTCGACCATATATTGAAGTTTCCAAACTCTGTCGAGGAATCTTCTACAGCCCTTTACACCGTTGTCAGACCAGGGGACAGCTTTCTCAAAGTCGCCAATGAACATTTCATAGGTTCTAAGTGTATCTGCGCCGTAGTCATTCACTATATCATCTGGATTTACGACGTTACCTCTTGATTTTGACATCTTCTCATTGTTGTCTCCGAGGATCATGCCATGAGATGTCCTCTTAGCATATGGCTCAGATGTTGGCACTACGCCAATATCGTATAAAAACTTGTGCCAGAATCTTGAATACAGCAAGTGAAGAGTTGTGTGTTCCATCCCACCGTTGTACCAGTCGATTGGAGACCAGTAGTCAAGAGCTTCTTGTGATGCCAGAGCTTCACTGTTGTCTGGGTCCATATACCTTAGGAAATACCAAGAAGATCCTGCCCACTGAGGCATAGTGTCTGTCTCTCTATGAGCTGGTCCGCCGCACTTAGGACATGTTGTGTGAACCCAGTCCGTTATAGCTGCAAGTGGTGATTCGCCAGTGTCAGTCGGCTCGTAGTTTTCAACTTCTGGAAGCATTAGAGGCAGTTCTGATTCTGGAAGAGGCACCCATCCGCAAGTATCGCAGTAAACCAAAGGAATTGGTTCTCCCCAGTATCTCTGTCTTGAGAATACCCAGTCTCTTAGTTTGTAGTTGACCTTTCTATCTCCAAGATTTTTCTCTTCAAGCCAGTCAATCATCTTCTGGATTGCATCTTTAACTTCCATTCCATTGATAAATCCTGAATTAACAAGGATACCAGAGTCAACATCACTATATGCTTCTTTAGTTATGTCTCCGCCTTTAATTACTTCAATTATTGGCAGTCCAAACTTCGTAGCAAATTCCCAGTCCCTTTGGTCGTGACCTGGAACAGCCATAATTGCGCCTGTACCATAGGTCATAAGAACGTAGTCTGATACCCAAAGTGGAATTTCTTCTCCCGTTGCAGGGTTTATTGCAGAAAGACCTTTTAGCTCTATACCAGTCTTTTCCTTGACTAGTTCAGTCCTTTCAAAGTCGGATTTCTTAGCTACTTCTTCTCTGTAGTGTTCAACTTCATCTATATTTTCTATTCTATCTCTGTATTTATCTATCAATGGATGCTCTGCAGCAATTACCATATAGGTTGCGCCAAATAGCGTGTCAGGTCTAGTGGTGAAAACCCTTAGGACATCCTCTCCGCCTGCTATGGCAAAGTTAATCTCAGCCCCTTCGGACCTTCCAATCCAGTTAGTCTGCTGTATTTTGACTCTCTCGATGAAATCGACAGTATCCAGGTCGTTTATCAGCCTTTCAGCGTAATCAGTAATCTTCAACATCCACTGATTTTTGACCTTTCTGATTACCTCGCTACCACATCTTTCGCAAACTCCGCCTACAACCTCTTCGTTAGCCAGACCTACCTTGCATGATGTACAGAAGTTGATTGGCATTTCTTGTTTGTACGCAAGTCCCTTTTCGAACAGCTTCAGGAATATCCACTGTGTCCACTTATAGTACTTTGGATCCGTTGTGTTTACTTCTCTTGACCAGTCAAAGGAAAACCCGATGGACTTAAGCTGGCTTTTAAACCTAGCGATATTCTGTTCAGTTACAATCCTTGGATGGATTTTATTCTTGATTGCAAAGTTTTCTGTTGGCAGTCCAAATGCGTCCCATCCCATTGGAAACAGAACGTTATATCCCTGGTATCTCCTCTTTCTCGAAACTATGTCGAGGGCTGTATATGGCCTTGGATGGCCAACGTGCAAGCCGTTTGATGAGGGGTATGGAAACTCAACAAGGGCGTAGAATTTTGGTTTATCACTGCCGTTTTCTGCTCTATAGCATTGTTTTTCATCCCAGATGTCCTGCCATTTTTTCTCAATGGACTTCGGATCGTAGTCTCTCATTTTCTGACCTCCTAATATTTAAAAAAATAGACCTTTCGCCTTAGAGACGAAAGGTTAATTCCGCGGTACCACTCTTTTTGATAAATCCACTCAATGCCATTAACGCTGGCTTAGCGTCTGCTGTTTTTACTCAGCGGATACTCACAGGACGAGTTCAGCAATGTCCTCTGCAGTCTCCCACCAGCCGACTGCTCTCTAAAAGAGGTTTAGAGCTTACTACTTCCGTTCATCGTCTTATAATTTAGATACGATTATAGCAAAACAAATGTACTTAAGCAAGAAATATTTTGTTATCGTTTATTAGAACTCGGCTGAATTGACGGTTCTTGGGAACGGAATCACGTCTCTGATGTTGGTCATGCCAGTGATGTACATAATTGCTCTTTCAAAGCCCAGACCAAAGCCTGCGTGCTTTGTTCCACCGTATTTTCTAAGTTCCAGATACCACCAATAGTCCTCTGGTTCCATACCGTTATCGATTATCTTTTGAGTTAGGACGTCATATCTTTCCTCTCTCTGACTTCCTCCGATTATCTCGCCAACACCTGGAACCAAGAGGTCCATTGCGGCAACGGTCTTATCGTCTTCGTTGACTCTCATGTAGAAGGCCTTAATTTCCTTTGGATAGTTTATTACAAACACAGGTTTTTGGAAAACCTTGTCGGTGATGTATCTTTCATGCTCAGTCTGAAGGTCTATGCCCCACTTGACTGGGTACTGGAATTTCTCGCCTGACTCCAGAAGTATATCAATGGCTTCGGTGTAAGTTATAACTCCAAATTCTGAGCTTACAATCCCTTTAAGCCTGTCAATTATTCCCTTGCTCACAAAGTTATCGAAGAACTCCATTTCTTCGGGTGCATTTTCCAGCACATAATTTACGATATATTTGAACATGTCCTCTGCGAGGCGCATATTGTCTTCTAAGTCAGCAAATGCTATCTCTGGCTCTATCATCCAGAACTCGGCTGCGTGTCTTGCAGTGTTAGAGTTTTCAGCTCTGAAGGTAGGTCCAAAAGTATAAGTGTTTTTAAATGCCAGGGCAAATGCTTCTGCCTCAAGCTGTCCACTTACGGTTAGGTTTGTCTCCCTGCCAAAGAAGTCTTGGGAGAAGTCTGTGTTTCCGTCCTCAGTCTTTGGAACATCGTCAAAGTCTAATGTCGTAACTCTGAACATCTCACCAGCACCTTCAGCGTCTGAAGCTGTTATTATAGGAGTGTGAGCGTAGATATATCCTCTCTCCTGGAAGAACTTGTGGACTGCAAAGGCAAGCACTGATCTTACTCTGAATACAGCGCTGTAAGTGTTTGTTCTGGGTCTTAAGTGTGCAATAGTCCTCAGATATTCGAGGGTATGCCTCTTTTTCTGTATTGGGTAGTCATTATCGCTCATTCCAACGAGAACCACAGAAGATGCTTTAACCTCGAAAGGCTGCTTAGCTTCTGGTGTCTCTACCAGTGTTCCTACTACTTCTATTGCAGAATATATGGGAAGTTTCTCAACCT
>JAVEXI010000075.1:0-5566 GCA_034004165.1 Gudongella sp.
GGGAGTACAGGTAATCCTGTAGCATGTCCTTGTTTCCTTTGGTCTTATCAAAGGGCTTTCCAGATTTATAATCTATTATTGATATGGTACCGCCTGAATTAAAATCAACCCGGTCAATTTTCCCATTCAATTTTATGCTTAAAGATTCGTCCTTATTTCTAATTTCTATTTCTTCTTTAAAGTTCATCTCAGACAAAGAAGATTTAACCAATCCTTCTTTTTTTAATTCAAGGTAATTCTTTGAATACCTTAATACAGCATCTATAAATGTATCGTAAAGACTATCGTAATGAGATCTTATGGTAACAGGAACAACTTTTTCCATTTCTACAAATTTATCATTGCATCCATCAATTACAATCTGTTCCAGATTAATATCGGATGATGTATTTAATTTATTAATGACATATTCCAATATCTCATGTAACAATATTCCTCTGTCAAGAGGATTCAGCCAGCCCATGTGCCCAGGCACATCAGCTTTGATTTCTGGAACACCCATTATATATTTGAAATAGTACTTCTTTCGACAACTTGCCATCGTTTCTATTTGTGATGCTGAGAAAGAATTAGCTTCAACGAAAGTTGACCAATTATGAGCTTGAATATCTTCAGTAAAATTACTACTATCGATTAAATTTTTAGGGTCAGATATTAATGATTCAACTGGAGAAATTACCTCTTTTCTTCCACTGGGAACAAATCCGATATCTTTTACCCCAACATCGGGATTTTCGAGTACTTTGTTTATAAAGGTAGATGCGTTAATGTCATTAACCTTTACCGTGTCGTAATAACTATAGACAAGGGTAATACTTTCTTTAACATTGTTCAATACTTCCCACAACTTATAAACTGAATCACTTTTCTTAGGTTCCAGTCTTAAATCTGCACTCAGCCTTAGCCTTTCAGAATTATTTAGTATAGATTGTTCTCCGCCTGATTCAGGAAAATGCCCCGCGTCAAGCCCAACAACATAAACGTGTGGTCTTGTTGTGCATATAACATTAGAATATCTGGCAACGTGGAGTTTTCCAGGAGAGGGATTGTTCATTTCTTTTCTTGCACCTTTAAGTCTTTGCTCAAGTTCGTAAAGCCATTTAACAGAAACATTCGGATATGAACACGGGCCTTTTTGGTAGCTATTTATAGTTTCTAGTATTGCCGAAAGCGCATCAGAATTATTGCTGCTAGCTACAATTTCATCATTAGGTATATTTACGTATTTTAACAGCTCTTTCAAATGGTCTAACCAGGTATCTGTCTGAATGCTTTGATTCTCAAGATTAGCCAGTAAATTTATAAAAGAAATAAGCCCCTCCACTATTAGACTTTCATCACTATTAGCTTCTTCTGCCTTTTCTATAAGCTTATCATGTAATCTTAAAGCACCAGTATTCACCCTCAGACTTACCAGATAGTTCGCTATTTCACCATTACTAGCAAATTCACCATTTGATTTTTCTATATTTAAATTGAGAGTTTCAGATCTAAACAGCGGAAGCAAATCTTCGGTCATTGAGCCATTATTTATGTACCAAAGAAACTGTGAAACCGCGTAATATGGGGTTGTATTGTCTAGCTTTCTTCCTTCCTGAATCGTAATTTCTACACCATAATAATCGCTTATACTCATTATTCGCTCTGCATATTCGCCTCCAGTGTAAAGGAGCATGCACTGATCCAAAGGAATCTTTTTTAAAAGAATATCCTTTATTACAGCACGAATCTCGTTGTTTTCGCCGTAAGCCCTGATTACATTAATACCTTCAGCTGACTTATCTCTCCCAAAAGACTCTGTGCTAATTTCTCCTTCTGCAAGTGTGTTCTTTCCATAAGAATAACTGACAGGTCTGTCAACCCCTTCGGGTTTAGGCAATATTATTAACGTGTATTTACCATTACTTATTTGTTCAAAATATCTTTTTTCAAATGGAGCAAAGGAAATATTGTCGAATAAAAAATACTCTGTGTCTTTGGCAGTCTCAGGAATAATATTGAATAAATCGGTTTCATCTATACATTGATTTTTTCTAAGTCTCTTTTCATACTCTTCAAATATAATAGAGAGTTCATCAACTTTTCTACTTTTTAAATGCTTTAAATCCTCTTTATTTAAACCTGCTAATTTTAATTCATAAATTGTCCCAAGCATCTGTGTATATGTATTTAAAGATATAATATTTCTATTGAAGTACCGCATTGGCAAAGCCTGATCATTCATAATAGATTCTATCAGGTACAAAGCTTCCTCTCTTGATAGAATCCCCAGTCCATTGGACTTTAAATGCTGATTTGAAAGCTCCCGTGCAAGTTGTGCTAAGGTCATAACATGAGTATTTATAAGAACTTCGTATCTGTCTATAAGGTATCTTCTAGCATGATATATATGTGCTGATTTGTCGACAAGTACCACTTTTCGTTTAGTTTCATCCAAAAAAATAGTTTTGTATTTCATGACCGTCCTCCTGCAAGACTTATTTCTATTGATTTAATGATATCACATGAATACTCATTTTAGATAATAAAAAACGCCCCATCCGAATGTCTCAGGTAAAGGCCCTGATTCACAGGATGAGGCGTTTATTTAATTAAGGCACTGACTTAAATCATATGGCTCCTATGGTTCTAATGTCTCTTTGTAGAATCTCATGAATATATATGCACTTAGTGCTCTAGATGCATTATTCTGAGGATTGAATATCAGAGATTCTGCATTTATGTCTACTAGAAGTCCATGTTTGAAAGCCCAGAGCATTGCTGGTTTAGCGTACTCATTTATCGAGACAAAATCTTCAAATATTTCAGCTGCTTCTTGTTCAAATCCAATATCAAAGCCTTTCATTTCAGCATATCTAAATATTAAAGTAACCATCTGCTCTCTGGTTAGAATTTGGTCAGGTGCAAAGTTAGTTTCGCTTACTCCAAGAGTAATCTCGTTTGCGAATGCCCATGCAACTGCATTCTTGTACCAATCCTGAGTGAGGTCTTCAAATGGAGATTCACCCTGTGGTACACTCTCATCGTTGCCAAACTCAAATCTACTTAGAATTGTGACAAACATTCCGCGAGTAATATTTACATTTGGTGCAAACAACTCATTTGAAACGCCTTTGAACAATTCTCTTTCATTAACAAACTTAACTGCTTCAAAGAACCAGTCGTCTTCCTTAACATCGCTAAATCCTTTATAAGGAACTGCTTCTGGTACGGGTTCATCGGCAACTCCTTTGACCCTGTCATCATCTCTTCTGCCCCTACTTTGTTGTGGAGTTTCATCCTTTGGTTGTTCTTCCTCAGGCTCTTCTTCCTCTGGCTGTTCCTCCTCGGGTTGCTCTTCCTCAGGTTCCTCTATCTCAATAAGCTTATATAGGAATATTTCGCTCTTGCTCGACAGATTATTGCTGAAGTAGAAGTTTGATCCACTGTTGCCTAACAGGATATAGAATATATTGTCTGTTGACACATTGGTGGTTTCTGAACGTAGACTCTTTTCTGCTGAATTGTAAATCCAATCTGCATAATTGTCGTCAGAACCGTCTCCATTGATATAGATACCCTCTCCACCTTGGTTCTTTCTGTATAGGAAATTAGATGAACCGTTCAAAACATTAAATCCTTTTGTGTGGTTAACGAACTTCCACAACATTGAAGAGTCAACAGTATTTGCAAGCACTTTGTCATCTACAACTGTTACTTGTTTGCCTCTCAGATAGTCATTGCTTCCACTGGTGAACTTCTCGGTTGAAAGCGCATAATTGGTACTGCCTGACTTCGCTACTACTACATAAGTCTCCCCATTTTCAGGTGATGATACCAGTTTATACCCTGCAGCTCCTCCTGGTTCTGATGGACCTGACCCGCCACTTCCTGAAATAGTTACTGATCCAGTTTGTTGTTGATTACCCTGTAAATCTCTGTACGAGAAATCTACTTTTGTATCATTACCTACTTTATTCAAAGTGACTACGAGTCCGTAAGCACTGTTGTTTCCATCTTTCATAGCACCAAATGATAGATAAGTGAAGTTGATTTCCTCTTGTGGTCCCCCATTGGTTGTCTGTACTTTATCACCCTTGTACTTTATGACACCATAGTTGGTATCCATTACTGTATGGTTGTGCCCCCAAAGGAAAATTACATTCTCATAATCATTCAGCAAATTGATCATTTGACTTGCTTTTAATGTGGTTCTCATGCCATAATAGTGAATAGGACGGTGGGTCATTACAAATACGGGCTTCGATGACAGGATGCTCGCCAGGGCATTTGATAAAGCCGTCATGTCGCTGTCTAAAAATGACTCACCGGACGTATCCAGTGCAAACATTGCATAAGCTTCTCCGTTGTAGACCAGTCCTTTTGCAAAAAGTGAACTGTCTGTAGTTTCGTGATTTCCTCTAACAAGTGTAATTGGAACTTCTGATCCTAATACAGCAGATGCAGCATTCCTAGTAGTGATTGCCTCTGCATCACCTGAATACCCAACGTTGTAGTCTCCGCCGAAAGTCATTCTGTCAAGTTCAATCCCTTTATTCTTAATGCTTGTCAGCCATTGAGTCAAGTTAGTATTGTTTTGATGGACGTCTGACGTGAAACCAAGAACTACGGGGTATGAATCAGCTGCAAATGATATGGGACCACTGGAAAACAGGGGACTAAGAGCCATAACAAACGCAATTGTAAATACTAATAAGCTCCTTAATTTCCGTTTAAAAATTTTTGCGCCTTTTTTACTGCCTTTACCTGTTACATTTAGCGCATCTTTAGTTGAATAATCGTAAAACATACTACCCCCTTCTTTCTACTGTATAAACCTAAACCTTTTTATCTGCCGTTTTTCTCATCATCCACCAATCACTCCTTTCTTTAGAATTAATAAAAAAAGACCTTTGCACAACTAACAACAGAGGTTGTAAACCACTATTGCAAGCTATGTAAAGGTGTTTAAATCGGATAAGAAACATATTGAAGTCTCAAATATGAAATACCCTTCATTACTTTTAAAGTAATTCCTTCTAGTCCCTAAACAGTTTTTTGAACTATTTATTAAGGAAATTTAACATTTTAACGTAGAACTATGTCATAATTATCACATCAAAACAGCAATTATAAATATACTCTATATCTAACAAAAGGCTCTATCATCAGTTTTAAAGCCAAATATTACATAATTTGCTAAATATACGTTTAAATATAATCTCAATAGTTGATATGAAATTATTAGCTATTATCTTGTCATTACTTGTGCCTTTAATTCTTGTTTTTCGCTACTCAAATTTTACTTTCACAACTCCAAGTGTACCAAAATGGCATTCACAAATGTCTCCACTAAATGCCTCAGGTGACGCTGTAAATGCACCAGAGAGTATTACATCTCCTTTGTTTAAGCTCACTCCAAATTCATGTAGCTTGTTTGCAAGCCAGGCAACGCTTTTTGCTGGGTTTCCTAAAACCTCTGCTCCTGTTCCTTCATTTACAATCTCACCATTTTTATACAGAGTCATTTTCTCATCAACTAGCGATAACTCGTTAGGATGCATTTTCTTGTCTCCCAAAATATATA
>JAVEXI010000076.1:0-5553 GCA_034004165.1 Gudongella sp.
TAAAAGTAAGCTGTTCAGACCTGCTAGCCAGGCAGTAATGAAATCGCTTAACTATGCATATATGGGTAGAAAGCAAAGAAAGAGAGACTTCAGGAAACTTTGGATCGCAAGAATAAATGCTGCTGCAAGGCTAAATGGCCTAAGCTACAGCAAGTTTATTAACGGTCTTAAGAAAGCTAACATAGAAGTAAATAGGAAAATGCTTTCAGAGATGGCAATACACGATGCAGATGGATTTGCCAAACTTGTTGAAATAGCTAAAGGAAATTAAACAGAGAAAAAGTTCCAATAAGGAACTTTTTTTGTTAGGTAAAGGCAAGGTGAATTATGGTTGAAATAATTTCTCCAAATAATCCAATGATAAAAGAGATAGCATCTTTAAAAATCAGAAAAAACAGGTGGAGAACAGGGCTTTACACTGCAGAAGGGTTTAAGATCGTTTGGGAGGCTGTCAATGGAGGAAGAGCTGTTGAAAAGCTGATTTTCAGTGATAGTATCGTAAATTCAGAGGAATCTGAAAAACTGATGAGTGCTTTTAATAATTATAGAGAATGTATAAAAGTACCTTCAAAAATATTTACTTCAATTTCATCAATGGAATCTCCGCAAGGTGTTATTGCAATTTTGAAAATTGAAAATAACAGCCTCGCTAATCTAAGTGCAGACGGGAACTATATCTTCCTTGCAGGTCTGCAAGATCCAGGAAATTGTGGGACAATTATTAGATCCGCAGAAGCGTTTAATTTTAAAGGAATAATATTTGGGCAGGGTAGCGTAGACCCATTCAATCAGAAGGCCGTCCAGGCATCAATGGGTTCTATTTTGCGTACAAAGCTTTATTTTTCTGACGATGATGACAAAACCTTGCATCTCTTAAAAGATAAAGGATTCCGTTTAATTGCCACTTCACTTGAAAGCAATAATAAACTTAGCGAATTTGAATTCACTAACAAGGATATTCTAATTATTGGAAATGAAGGAAAGGGAATTTCGGAAAAAATCTTAAGTTTAAGTGACATTCAGATTACTATACCTATGGGTGGTGAAGCTGAGTCTCTTAATGCTGGCGTTGCAGCATCACTAATGATGTATCAGACGTCACTAAGACCTTGAAAATTAGTTGAGTTTTAGGCATTTGAATGCTATAATTTAGTAAATAATCTGCAATTATTACATATATTTAGCTAGAAAGGAGTCTATAATGAAGGACAGACTTGAAGAACTAAAAAATAATGCTCTGGGAGAATTGCAAAAGATAAATGATATTGCTGAACTCGAGAGCTTGAGGGTCAGATTTCTGGGGAAAAAAGGGGAATTGACGGCAATTTTAAGAGATATGGGAAAATTGTCCGCAGAAATGCGCCCTGTTATCGGTCAGGTTGCCAACGAGGTCAGAGAAGAACTTGAAGAAAAAATTACCAGTACAAAGGCTCTTCTCAACGAAAGGATTCAAGCCAAAAGGCTTCTTAGTGAGACCATAGATATATCAGTGAATACCAACACTTTAAAAAGAGGCCACAGACACCCACTTCATACCACAGCAGAAGAATTGGAAGATCTTTTTATCAGCTTGGGATTTCGCGTTGTAAATGGGCCTGAAGTTGAAACTGTTGAAAATAATTTCGATGCTCTTAATTCACCTGACAACCATCCTTCAAGAGATATGTCAGATACTTTTTATATCAATGAAGACATCCTTCTAAGGACTCAGACATCACCTGTACAAATCAGAGCCATGAAGCAGTATGGAGCACCACTTCGTATGGTGTCTGCAGGAAGAACTTTTAGATTTGACGATGTTGACGATACCCACTCTCCCATGTTTCATCAACTGGAGGGGCTGGTAGTTGACGAAAATATCTCTATGGCAAATCTTATCCATACGCTGGATATTTTCATAAAAGAATTGTTCGGAGAAGACATGAAGACAAGATTCAGACCTCATCATTTTCCATTTACGGAGCCAAGCGCTGAAGTAGACGTAACCTGCATAAAGTGCAGAGGTGAGGGCTGCGAAGCCTGCAACTTTACTGGCTGGAGCATGGAACTTCTTGGATGCGGTATGGTACATCCAAAAGTTCTGGAAAATTGTGGTATAGATTCTGAAAAATATACTGGGTTTGCCTTTGGCATGGGAATCGATAGAATTACGATGGTCAAATACGGAATTAGCGATATAAGAATGCTGTTTGACAACGACAAAAGATTTCTTGATCAGTTTTAGGGGGAGTGATTAAATGTTATTACCATTAAATTGGCTTGGAAAATATGTTGATATAGATATTTCTCCAAAAGAAATAGCAGATGGTCTTACTTATTCTGGTTCTCACGTTGAATCTATAACAAGACTTGATAAAGGCCTGGAAGGGATTTTAGTAGGAAGGATTACTGCCTTAGAAAAGCATCCTGATGCTGATAAGTTGCTCGTATGCAAAGTAGATATGGGAGACTCTTTAAGGACTATAGTAACTGGAGCAAAAAACCTTAAAGTAGGAGATTTTGTTCCTGTAGCTATCTCAGGTGCTGAAATAGCAGGAGGAGTCAAAATCGGCACATCAGATTTTAGAGGTATCATTTCTGAAGGAATGTTGTGTTCACTTCAGGAACTTGGATATTCAGACAGTGTTATTCCAAAGGAAGTAAGAGATGGAATATTTGTATTTGACAGAGAATACCCTCTGGGAGAAAATGCTCTTACATATCTTCAATTGGATGAAGATGTTATTGAATTTGAAATTACCCCTAACAGACCTGATTGTCTTAGCATACTAGGTATGGCTAGAGAGACAGCTGCCACATTTGGTTGGGAAATGAAATACCCAGAAATATCTGTAAATGCAGATGTTGACGAAATAAATGACTTTACAAATGGAATATTTGTTGAAACACCAAATTGCACAAGATATTACTCAAGAGTTATTAAAGATGTGAAAATTGGTGCTTCGCCGCTCTGGCTGCAGACAACACTGATGAACGCTGGAGTGAGGCCTATAAATAACATTGTTGATGTAACCAACTTTGTAATGCTTGAGATGGGAGAGCCTATGCACGCATTTGATCTCGACAGGTTAAATGGTAGAAAAATCATTGTGAGGCAGGCTGAAAAAGGTGAAATATTGACTACGCTGGACGGCGTATTGAGAAATCTGACTGAGGATGACACAGTGATTGCGGATGGAGAAATGCCAATCGGACTGGCAGGAATAATGGGAGGATTTGATTCTGAAATTACACCAGCCACAACAACTGTACTTTTGGAAGGTGCTAATTTTAGTAGCAGCAATACAAGGCTTTCATCAAAGAGATTTGGTCTTAGAACTGAAGCTTCTACAAGATTCGAAAAAGGAATTGACCCCGAAATGTGTAGCATTGCTGTAGAAAGAGCTTGTCAACTTATTGAAGAGATAGGCGCCGGTGTAGTGGTAAAAGGGCATATCGATGTAGATCAATCAGTTAGGGAAGTTAGAACGATAACCCTGAGACCCTCACGTGCAGAAATGCTTCTGGGTGTAGAGATAGACGTCGATAAGATGGTGGAATACCTAGAAAGACTGGAATTTAAGGCAGAGTATAAAGATGGAGTAATAGTTGCTGAAGTACCTTCTTTCAGAGAAGATGTCGAAGGTGAAGCAGACTTAATAGAAGAAGTAGGGCGTATATATGGATTCCATAGAATCGAGAGTAAACCTTTGGTGGGAGGGCTTAGCAGAGGGGAGAGACCATATAACAAACAACTTGAACTGATTGTGAAGGATATCATGCAGGGCGCAGGCTTTAATGAAGTTATGACTTATTCTTTTATAAGTCCGAAAGCCTATGATAAACTGAACCTTTCAGATGATTCTCCTTTAAGACAATACATCAGGCTTCTTAATCCGTTAGGTGAAGATTACAGCACTATGCGAACTACCCTCATGCCGGCAATGCTTGAGTTATTGTCGAGAAATGAGAAAAGAGGAACTGAGGAAGTATTAGCTTATGAGATAGGCTATGTATTTATGCCAAAGGCTCTTCCCGTGACAGAGCTTCCTGATGAAAAACAAGTATTGTCAATAGGACTTTATGGCGATAAGGATTTTTATTATCTAAAAGAGACATTACTTCTTGTACTGAAAAGGTTGGGAATAAAAGATATCAGATTTAAACGATTGTCAAATAATCCTTCATTCCACCCTGGCAGAACAGCTGAAGTTTTTGCTGGAGAAGTACCACTAGGATATTTTGGAGAAGTACATCCAGATGTTTTATCTAATTACGATATTAAGCATAGAGCTTTAGCAGGGACTCTGGATTTCGACAATATAGTAAAACTTACAAACCTTGAAAAAAAATACAACCCATTACCTAAATATCCAGCTGTTTCAAGAGATATTGCCGTGGTAGTAAATGAAGAAGTCATGGTTGGAGATCTTGAAGAAACGATAATGAGGAATGGGGAAGGTTTGGTTGAATCTATCGAACTGTTCGATGTATTTAGAGGAAACCAAGTAGGAGAGGGCCTTAAGAGCGTTGCATTTTCAATAATTTATCGTTCTTATGAAGGTACATTGACCGAGGAAATAATTAATAGAATTCATAGCAATACTGTTGAAGAGCTTGAAAAACTGCATAATGCAAAATTAAGAAGTTAATATTTGAGTTAATTATTAAGCCGGTACTGTCGTTGTCTGAAGCTGAGGAGGACGTTATGACGGAAAAGAGGAGAATTAATGTATTAATTGATGGTAGGAGTTTCACTATAGTAGGTGCTGAAGATGAGAAATATATCAGAGAACTAGCATCGTATGTTGATTTGAACATAAAAAAGCTGGCAAATAAGAATGAAAAACTCAGCCCTGCCATGGCGGTAACTTTAGCTGCCGTAAATATTGCAGATGAATATTACAGGCTTCAAGAGAAGTATAAAGAACTAGATAAAAGAGCTAAAGAGCCATTGGAGAAGTACGATATTTTAAAGGAAGAGCTATTTGAATCGAACGAACGAGTTAAGGAAATGGAAAATAGAAGCCTTAGCTTCCAAGATGAAATGATTAAAATAAAGCTATCAAAAGAAGATTTATTTAAAGAAATGAACCTACTGAGAGAGCAGCTTGAGCAGCAAAGAAATAAGGAGTCTGTGCTTGAGAAAGAAAACAAAGATTGTAAGGACGACTATTTCAAGTCTCAACTTGAAATAGTAGAGCTTAAGAAGCAGCTTTCCCAGGCTCTTAAACTCTTGGATGAGAAATAAAAATGAGGTGGAATTATTGATAGAAGGAGTTGAACTGCTATCTCCTGTAGGCAGCTGGGAAGCTCTTATGGCTGCTGTGCAAAATGGTGCTGACGCGGTTTACCTAGGAGGAAAGCTGTTCAATGCCAGACACTATGCCTCCAATTTTAGCGACGAGGAGCTTATGGAGGCTGTTTCTTATGCTCATTTAAGGGGTGTAAGAGTCTTTGTAACTGTCAACATTTTAATTGATGATAGCGAAATAGAGAAAGCTCTGGACTATGTTTACTTATTGCATAGTATCGGTGTAGATGCCATAATTGTGCAGGATATTGGATTTGCTA
>JAVEXI010000077.1:0-5507 GCA_034004165.1 Gudongella sp.
GATAGTAAGTGTTATCAATACCTGCAGGCATTAAACCTATATCTCCAAAATAATCTTCTATGTACTCCAAAGCTTTTCTGTCGCCTTCTGATCCAGCCTGTCTGCCCTGATACTCATCAGATGAAAGCACTTCAATATGCTTATATATGTTTCCCACATTGAGGAGATCCTCATTGAAATTACTTTTTGGCCAAAGCAAATAAACCACTGTAAGGGCTGCAGCTATGGCGAGTATATACTTTTTAGCAATATTCAGGTTGAAATTTTTCATGACCAGCCACTTCCAAATATTTGTATTTATTGCGGGCATTATGCAAATTTGCTGATATCAACATTATACCACTCATCAGGTACTTGCTTAAGCTAATTCTTGGCAGGTTTATGATTACAATATATGCCTCACTGGTATATAGACAAAAACAAGTGATTTAAGAAAGGATTGATAATATGGCAGTTAAAAGTTATGAGGCTGTCCTCAGCTTTTGGTTTGACCCTGAGCATGTGCCTCTACATTTTGATGAGAATAACGAATTTGACGAAAAAATCAGGAGGGAGTTCCTGGAGACCTGGGAGGCTGCAAGGGAAGGATTACTTGTAGAATGGAGAAGAGATGTAATGGGGCGTCTGGCTGAGATAATCGTGCTGGATCAGTTTTCAAGAAACCTTTTCAGAAACGATATCAGGACATATACTCAGGACAGGATGGCTATTGCACTTTCGCAGGAGGTTATTAGTAACCCCGATTACCACAAGCTGACTCCGGATGAAAAGAAATTCATACTGCTGCCCTTCATGCACTCAGAATCAACTAAGCTTCACGATTGGGCTATGAAATATTTTGAGGAGCTTGAGGATGGTGGAGGAACCCTATACTTTGAGAAGCTTCACAGGGAGGTTCTGAATAGATTCGGCAGGTACCCTTATCAAAATGAAGATCTTGGAAGGGAGTCCACACCGGAAGAGCTAGAGTATTTAAAGGAGAAGAATGGTAATTTTTATGGATAAAATCAAAGAGTTGGTCCTGTTCGGACCAACTCTTTGATTGTTTCATTCTATATGTATCAAAATAGCAATAAGAATCATTACTGCGATCGTTCTATGGGTCATAAGCCAGTACTTACCTTTCTTTTTTACCTTAAATCCATAGATACCAAGAAATATCTGTAACATCATAATCGAAGCTGCAAAAGCGCCTGTAATGCTCAACCCGTGGGTCATGAACTGGATAGTGAAGTGGAGAGCCAGGAATAGCACTGCTAGAAAACCAAAATATCGATGATTCTTTACAATGAATCTCATGAACTTCATATAATTAGCCGCAAAGGTCTTGTTCTTATTGATCTGCTTTTTAAATTTCTTGTTCACGAACTTTACAATATAATTCAATATCGTCAAGCTGTAAAAGAAGATAATTGCTCCACCTAAGAATTCACCCAGATCTCCCAGGAAATCGAACATTTTTTTCAACCCCTCTTGTATTAATCTACGGTTAGAATATCCTAAAATTCCTTGGTGCTTCTACTAGCTATTTTTGTTTCATTCGTCTTATGACATATTTTACCTTGCTTAAAAAATTGCCAGTATTAGTTCTTATTAACTCTAAACGGGACTAAAAATGCTGATTCTTAATATATTGACAGCTATTGACTTAAATTATTCACTGAAGTTTAACTTTATGAACAAACTTCTTAAGTATTAATTATTCCAATCACCTTCCCATTGATAATAACATCCTCAGCCTTCATTAGGATAGGCTCATAATTCTTATTTTCGGATATTAATAGTATGGAGTCACCCATAGTGTTAAGTTTTTTCATAGTAGCCTCATCATTGATCAACGCTATAACAATATCTCCATTCTGAGCTGTGTTTTGTTTGTTCACTATAACGAAATCTCCCCTATTAATTCCAACTTCGATCATGCTGTCGCCAGTTACTTTCAAAGCAAAGGTGTTTTCTGAAGATACTATCCATTCTTTCGGGAGAGTGAAATAATCCCCATACTCCCTATTTATTGTAATGGGAAGTCCTGCAGCTACTTCTCCCGCCATTGGTACCTTGATAAATTCTTCAAACTGTACTATCAGATCAACTCCCTCTTCTTTTAATACAACACTAGAGGGATCAGTTTTGTCTATCGAGTACCCATACCTTCTACCTGTCCGTAAGTTTGTGTATACTCTATTATCTTTCATATCTGGCAAGAAATATTTTGTGCACTTTGGTATGTCGCTGATCTTCTCTCCATCTCTGGAAATTATTTCAATCTCCATCCCATCTGTAGCAATACCATATCTCACAGTCTCATTAGTTTCCATATAACTTATCAGTTGAGAAAGGGCATCATTAATACCAACTCCAAGCCTTTTAACCTCTGCGAAAATAAATGGCACCTCTTTACCTTTAAAGTAAATATTTATCGCCAGATCAACTAACCCTCTTTTTGAGAATTGTTGTACTGGTTGTTCTAGTTTTATCAAATCCAGTGGATAACCATAAGTCTCATTTAATTCCTTTAATAACCATTGTCTTACTGCCTCTTCTTTTGATTTGATGTCTAAAATATGGTCTACAAGCTTATACTGATCTAAGCTCAGTAATAAAAATGGCTTGATCGATGTATCCTTCCTCATGCGTAAAAAATCATTAGATATTTCCTTTATAAATCTTGAGGGCTTATGAACGGATGAAATGTATAGAAGCTCATTTGCTCTGGTCATTCCCACATAAAGAAGCTTTCTCTCATCTGATTCAAAATTCTTCTCATCATCATAATCTGAAATTAATGTATTCGGGATCACGCCATCATCAATATCTATTAGGAAAATAATTTTAAACTCCAGACCCTTTATTGAATGAAAGGTCACCATCTTTATTTTGTCGGACTCAAAGTCTGGCGTACTTTGGGTCAGTATTTCGCAAGCAATTCCTCTTGACTCAAGATATGATTGGCAGCTCTCGATTAGCCTTTTTTCTTTAGATACAATACAAATATCTGATAAACTGTAATCATTCTGCAGATTCTTGACCTCATTCAATACAAAATTGTATTGTTGTTCTCTGTTCATAAAATGTCTGTAAATAGGTGGATGGCCTTGCCTATCTATCAATGATGGCTTTACAAAGTCCACGTTGTTTTTTATATTCTCATCATGTTCTATTAATCCAAAAGCAGCTGAAGAGATCTCGGTTGTAGTTCTATAGTTCTTTGTCAACATCCTGCTTCTTCCACTCATATCATATCCGATTGTTGTATATGGTCTACCCTTGCCTAACCAAGAGTGAGAATATATGCTTTGAGTATTATCGGCAACAAATAGTATTGATGAATGTTTTTTTTCCTTATAAATACATTTGATAAAATCCAATTGAACCTTCGTCAAATCCTGGCTCTCATCTATTATTATATGTGTATATGTTTCTTTAGGATTGATCTGAGCTTCGTGAAGTGCAATCAGGTTCATTTTTTTGAAGTCGATCATACCTTCTGATTCCATAAATTCTTCATAAGCTTGCATAAGTTCATATATTGCCTCACGGGTGTCTGAGTTTTTAGGTAGCTTTTGAGGTGTTCCTGTATCGCCACTAGCCCTTCCTATTCTATCTATATTTTGGTACTCAGTAAGATATTCTATTCCACAGGCTTTCATCCACGAAATTTCATCAAGAAGAAAATTACTATACTTTGGAGATAATACTTTTAATTGGGGAAATTTATCTTTTACCTTGTTGATAGCTTGGATTATAATTCTATATTGATCTTGCTGTTCAGAAATCCTATACTGCTTATTTGCTCTGGAACAGTATTGATTGAAATATTTATACATTATACTATCTACAGTTGATATCAGAACATTTTCACTGCTGCCGCCGATAAAGTCCAGCATTAGTTGTTCATTGCTCTCAACTTTGTTGTATAAATACTTAATGTAGTTTACAAGTGTCTTATTAAATGTGAGCAATAGTACTCTGTCATCATTCTCATGGCAGTATCTACTGGATAGATACGGGACTCTCATAATGGATACTGTAGTTTTCCCCGAACCTGCAACGCCCTTCAAAAGCATATGTCCACTGGGTTCAAGCTCAACGATTCTCCTTTGCTCGACATTCAACTTCATGAGACATTTCTCCTTCCACAAGTTAATCTAATCTCTTATAAAAAACCAGGTTATAGAAAAATTTTAACTCAGCATAAATACCTTCACTTATCGTAGTCAATTACTTCCCCACATTTATGACAGATTACTATTTCTGTATCTTTCCAGCTGGGTAGTGGTGCTAGGTGTCCGCAGCTATTACACCTAAGTTTGTACTGCCTGATTAAAAATGCCCCTCCAAAAAGCACTACAGCTACCAAGACTAAGAGGGTATTGCCTATGCTTATTCCCATTACCAGTACCAGTACTCCGATATTGAATGATGTTATACATATTCTCGCAATCATCTTTGAATGATTCATTCAAACTCCTCCTGACATTATCTCTTAACTATTAATATACTACATTTAACTGGAAAATACTCCTTTTCCAGTGCAAAATTTGAAAATTCAAAAAAGAAAATGAGCTCCATATTTGGAGCTCAAGTTGTATGAAGCAGCATACTATATAAATGAATGGGGGGACAGTGTTGTTTACTATCTGTTATCAGTATATAGAAAGAATGTTAAGGTTCCATGCCCTAAATGTGAAATCTTTGTAAAGCTTTACTAACTTAACTTTTGTTTAATGATTCTCCCCAGCCTCTCAATACCAAGGTTGATCTTGTCAACTGGTACTGAGCTGAAGCAAAGCCTCATGCAATTTGAACCCCAGCCATTGCCTTCAGTAAAAAAGCCTTCTCCGGCGATATAGGCTACCCCAATATCCGGATTCGTTGTGGATTCCTTCAAGAGCTCTGCGGTATCTATGCCTTCAGGTAATTCTACCCAAATAAATAATCCTCCATCCGGATTTGTCCTCTTAGTTCCCTCTGGAAAATACCTGTCTATTGCATTTAACATAGCATCTCTTCTATCTCTGTGGATGTCACAAAGCTTTTTAAGGTGATCCTTATAATAACCCTTGTTGAAGAAATCCGCACAAATCATCTGAGGAAGTATTGAGGTGTGTGAATTTGTTGCAGATTTTGCATCTGCCGCTTTGGAGATTATCTCAGGTGATGCATATAGGTAACCAAGCCTCATTCCTGGAGAGAATATCTTTGAGAAGCTGTTTGCAAGTACAGTATTATTTGTTTTGTCAAATGCCTTGATCGGAGGAATATCCTCTCCGGAATACCTGATATCTCTATAGGGATCGTCCTCAAGTATTATCACATCGTACTTACTTCCAATCTCCGCAAGCCTCTTCCTTCTTTCTAAGGGAAGTGTCCTCCCAGTTGGGTTCTGGAAGGTTGGAACAACATATACCATCTTTGGATCATGCTCTCTGATTTTTCTCTCTACGTCATCAGGATCCATTCCGAATTCATCCGTTTTCACAGCTATAAGTTCAGCCTCAAACATG
>JAVEXI010000025.1:0-26476 GCA_034004165.1 Gudongella sp.
CCAGCGTTCGTCCTGAGCCAGGATCAAACTCTCATTAAAAAGTTTGATTAGCTCATTGCTTTTTTGCTGACTAAATTTGTTTTAATTCAAAGTTCTCACACTGTTTAGTTATCTAGGTTCATGCGCCCTTTTGACAGGCGACTTTGTTAGTATACCATCTCGTTTGGAGATGTGTCAACTGGTTTTTGAAAATTATTTTTAAATCTTCTTAACACTAAATAGTAATTTTCTTATGTTCATTATTCTGTATTTTTTCGCTCAAAAAAACATCAAAAAAGGATAATCTATTATGATTATCCTTTTGAAAAGTTATCTCTTAATTCTAATCCATCATAGTTCTCTCAACTTCTTTTCTGAGCTTATCTAGTATCCTCTTTTCTATTCTTGAAACTGTCATCTGTGATATGTTCAGATTATTTGCTATGGTAACCTGTGTTCTCTTATTAAAATATCTCTCAATTAATATCTGTCTTTCTATTTCGTTGAGCTTTTCCATTGTCTTCATAAGGAAGTCATTATTTTCAATCCTGCTGAAATAGAAATCTTCTTCACCTATCAATTCAGCCAGATTTACTTCTTTATCATCGTTGTGAGAATCAAAAGTCACATCAAGTGACTGCGGTGTATAAACTTTGCTGGCTTCCATTGCTTCTAATATCTCTTCTTCGGATGTATTGAGGTAATTTGAAATATCTTCAACTGTAGGTATTCTTTGCAATTCCTGACTCAGATGAACCTTTGCATTATTGATCTTCTTGGATAACTCCTGAATTCTTCTGGGAACTCTTATGGTCCATCCCTTATCTCTGAAGTATTTTTTAATCTCTCCAATTATGGTAGGTGTTGCAAAGCTCGAAAATTCAAAGCCTTTGTCAATATCATACCTGTCGATTGCATAAATGAGTCCAATGCTCGCTACCTGATAGATGTCATCATAATCGATTCCCCTGTTTGCATATTTCTTTGCCAGAATCTCAGCAATATAAAGATGGTATTCTATAAGGGTATCTCTTGTAGTCTTATCAGGAGACTCTTTATATCTTCTGAACATCTCCTTTATTTCGGCTTTGTCCAGACTGTTATTATTTTTGTCTTTATTGTAGTTATGCTTGTTAGCCATAGGACTACCATCCTTAATCAATATATTTAACCATTCTCAACTGATCATCCAAATATTGGACTTCATCCATTAGCGATTCTATGATCATTTTGCTCAAATGAGTTTCTTTACTTTCCTCATTTGTGGACAAATTCCCAAGGCCTTCTATCGAGACCTCAAGCATTTCCTTTGATACACCATAGGTTATTGCTATTTCGTCCTGACTATGAGGCATAAATGTCAGTATACATGCTTCACCTATTGCAACCTTAAGATCGTCGATCTCATCGATATTAAACCCTGCTTTACTTCCCAAAGCTGATGATATTAACCTTACAAGGCTGATATAATCCGCCTTGTTCGGAATTATTACTCTGACACTGTCATTGAGCATCATCATCACCTCTTATATTGAAGAGTTTGTCCAACTCTGTTATATCAAATAATTTTCTGATGTTTGGCTTGATATTGTCTATGAAAATTTTGTATTCAGTGTCCTGAAGCATTTTCAAAAGGCTAATAAGAGCGCCAAGTCCTGTGCTGTCTATATAATCCAGCTGCCTTCCGTCTATTACAAGATCTGCCTTCCGTTTTTCAAATGATTTGAGTATTTCTTCCTTAAATTCAGATGAGGTGTAGATATCTATCTCACCGACAGGTTTGAAAATCCACTGATTCACATCATGGTCAAAATCTACCTTGGTATTTAATGACATTATTTCTTACCTCCATCCCATATTGTTTTATAAAATATTCTATAATAATTAGACGCTAATGTAAACAGATTTAGCTGTTTCTAATCTTCGACATACATTGCTACTGCCACTACCTTATCATCTTTCATCTTCATCAATGTTACTCCCTGGGTACTTCTTCCCATTACAGAAATCCCAGATACCTCTATCCTTATTACTATACCATTCATAGAGATTATCATCACTTCATCGTGTTCACTGACTACCTTGGCTGAGACAATATCTCCTGTTTTTTCTTTAATACTATAGGTCAGGAGCCCTTTTCCTCCTCGAGTCTGCACTCTGTATTCGGTAAGAGGAGTTCTCTTTCCAAATCCATTCTCACTTATTACAAGCAATTTCTTTTCTTCATCAACAATATCCATTGCCACTACTCTGTCGTCAGGTTTAAGCGAAATTGCTTTTACTCCCATTGCATTTCTGCCCATGTTTCTCACGTCATTTTCATTAAATCTGATTGCAAGCCCTTTTCCTGTTACGACTATCAGATCCTTTGCACCATCAGTCAGTTTGACACTTATCAGTTCATCTCCCTCTCTGAGAGATAACGCTATGAGACCTGATTTTCTGATGTTTTCAAACTGGTCTAAACTGGTCTTTTTGATGGTCCCTTCTTTGGTTATTAGAACCAGATTGCTGTCAGGATCGTGCTTATACAATGGAATTATCGCAGATATTTTTTCATCAGCCTCAAGGTTGAGAAGATTTACGATAGCTGTTCCCTTAGCCTGTCTGCTGGCTTCTGGTATCTCGTAAGCCTTTAGAGAATAAACTCTGCCCTTGTTTGTAAAGAACAGTATTGTACTGTGTGTAGATGTAATATAAAGATCCTCTACAAAATCTTCTTCTCTTTTGGTAAGAGCTGATACTCCTCTTCCACCCCTCTTTTGTGGCTTGTATGTTCCTTCTGGAGTTCTCTTGATGTAGCCAAAATGAGTAAGAGTTATTACAACATCTTCATCCTCTATCATGTCTTCCATGTTGATTTCGTGAGATGCAGCTTTTATTCTTGTCCTTCTCATGTCTCCATATTTTTCTTTTATATCTGTAAGTTCTTCTTTAATGATGTTCATGAGAAGCCTTTCACTGGCTAGTATTTCTTTAAGTCTGTTGATTTCCTTTATCAAGGCTTCATATTCTTCTTCTAATTTATCTCTTTCAAGTCCAGTGAGTCTCTTAAGTCTCATGTCCAAAATTGCCTGAGCCTGTTTTTCTGACAGTGCAAAATTATTCATTAGCGCTTCTCTGGCTTCCTGGTCGTCAGAAGATCCCCTGATAATCCTGATAATTTCATCAATATGATCTAAAGCTATCCTCAAGCCTTCTACAATATGTGCTCTTTCTTCTGCTTTCCCAAGGTCGAATTTTGTCCTGTTTATTACTATTTCTTTTTGATGCTCGATATAGTAATAGAGCATTTCTTTCAAATTTAGTACTTTCGGTTCGCCATTTACTAATGCAAGATTTATTATCCCAAAAGTTGTCTGCAGCTGAGTATGTTTGTAAAGGTTATTAAGCACTACTCTGGGATTAGCATCTCTCTTTAATTCTATAACTATGCGCATGCCTTCACGGTCAGACTCATCTCTTAAATCAGATATTCCTTCTAATTTCTTATCTCTGACGTATTCGGCGATTTTTTCTAATAAATTTGATTTGTTAACCTGATAAGGTATCTCTGAAACTATTATGCTGTGCTTACCTCTGTTCAATTCTTCAATTTCTGCAACAGCTCTAAGTGTAACTTTACCTCTCCCGCTTCTAAAAGCTTTTCTGATTCCTTCTTTACCCATAATAATTCCACCTGTAGGAAAGTCAGGTCCCTTTATAGTTTTCATAAGATCATCGATTGAAATGTCAGGATCGTCAATCATGAATATTAGACCATCTACAACTTCTCTAAGATTATGGGGTGGAATATTTGTAGCCATTCCGACTGCTATTCCAGATGAACCGTTCACCAGTAAATTCGGGAATCTACTTGGAAGTACAGTTGGTTCTTTATGTGTTTCATCAAAGTTAAGTTTAAAGCTGACTGTCTCTTTACCTATATCTCTAAGCATTTCTGTTGCTAGCTTTGTCATTCTGGCTTCTGTATAACGCATTGCCGCTGCGCCGTCTCCGTCGACACTACCAAAGTTTCCATGTCCATCAACTAGTAAATACCTAGTGTTAAAATCTTGAGCAAGCCTTACCATAGCACCGTAAATCGAGCTATCACCGTGTGGGTGATATTTACCGAGAACGTCCCCGACAACCCTTGCTGATTTTCTATATTGCTTATCTGGTGACATGCCCAATTCATCCATTGCATAAAGTATTCTTCTGTGTACCGGTTTAAGTCCATCTCTTACATCTGGAAGTGCACGGCTAACAATGACACTCATTGCATAATCAAGATACGATGTCTTCATCTCATCTTCAATTTTTATATCTATAATTCTCTCTTTTTCGCTATCCATATTTACCTCCTAGATGTCGAGATTTTTAACATATTTTGCATTGTCTTCGATAAATTCTCTCCTTGGTTCAACTTTATCTCCCATCAAGGTTGTAAATATATCGTCTGCAGCTACAGCATCTTCTGTGGTGACTCTTAAAAGTGTCCTTCTTTCAGGATCCATTGTTGTATCGTAAAGCTGCTCAGCATTCATCTCTCCAAGACCTTTGTATCTTTGTATAACCGGATTTCCACTTCTTCCTATTTCTTCAAAAAGTGCGTCCAATTCCTTATCACTGTAGCAATAGTATTCTTTTTTGCTCTTTGTCACTTTGTATAGTGGTGGCTGAGCTATATAAACATGCCCATTCTCAATGAGCTCTCTCATATACCTATAGAAAAATGTGAGCATAAGTGTCCTTATATGAGCACCATCCACGTCGGCGTCGGTCATTATAATAATTTTTCCATATCTCAGTTTTTCCAAGTTGAAGTCTTCGCCAATTCCAGTTCCAAAAGCTGTAATCATTGCTTTAATTTCATTGTATCCAAGGATTTTATCAAGTCTGGCCTTTTCGACGTTCATTATCTTTCCTCGCAACGGTAGAATTGCCTGGAATCTCTTGCTTCTTCCCTGCTTAGCACTACCACCTGCAGAGTCACCCTCGACAATAAATACTTCTGTTTCATTGATATCACTGGACTGACAGTCTGCAAGTTTTCCTGGAAGTGTGGTATTGTCCAGAATGCTTCGCTTTCTTGTAAGGTCTCTTGCTTTTCTTGCCGCTTCTCTGGCTCTTTGTGAGCTGATTGCTTTGTCGAGTATTATCTTTGAAACCTTAGGATTTTCTTCCATATAGCTATTTAAAAACTCGCTCATCAAAGACTCAACAATACCTCGGGTTTCACTATTTCCAAGTTTACTCTTTGTCTGTCCTTCAAACTGCGGTTCTGGCAATTTAACAGACAAAATTGCAGTTATTCCCTCTCTTGCATCCTCACCAGATAAATTGTCATCTTTTTCTTTCAAAAATCCATATTTTCTTGCATAATCGTTAATAGATCTTGTTAAAGCTGTTCTAAAACCTGAAAGGTGGGTTCCTCCTTCAGCAGTGTTTATATTATTAGCAAAAGTAAATACGTTTTCACTGTAAGCATCTGTGTATTGTATTGCCACTTCAACCGTAGTAAGATCTCTTTCCTGCTCAAAATATATTACATCTTTGTGAAGAGGACTTTTATTCTTATTGATGTATTCAACAAATGATTTAATTCCACCTAGATAGTGAAATTCTTTCTTTACATTTGTCCTTTTATCCTCAAGAGTAATTTTTACACCCTTATTTAGGAAAGCCATTTCACGGAATCTGTATTCCAGAGTTTCAAAATTATAGTCTAATTCTTCAAATATTTGGTCATCAGCCTTAAAGTGGATCATGGTCCCACGGCCTTCAGCTTCTCCAATATATTCAAGCTCTGATGTAGCTTCTCCTCGTGAAAAGGATTGTTTGTATTCTTTTCCTTCTCTTATAACTCTTGCGATAAGCCATTCTGACAGTGCATTTACAACGGATACCCCTACTCCGTGAAGGCCACCTGAAACTTTATATGCTGAATTACTAAATTTACCTCCAGCATGCAAAATTGTAAGGACTGTTTCTACTGTAGATTTTCCAGTCTGTGGATGTATTTCCACAGGAATTCCACTGCCATTGTCTTTTACAGATATTGAGTTATCCTCGTGAATAACAACATCTATAGTGTCACATATCCCAGCAAGTGCCTCGTCTACACTATTATCCACCACTTCATATACCAAGTGATGGAGTCCTTTAGGTCCAGTACTTCCAATATACATCCCAGGTCTTTTTCTCACTGGCTCCAGACCTTTTAAAACCTGTATTTCGTTGGCTGTATAATGTCTTTCTATGCCATTTTCGTTGCCGTTAAACTCGTTTGCCATTTACTTCCCTCCACGTCTAATTTCCTCTTATGCATCCTTCTTCTATATAGAATATCTGTTTTTTAAAGGATGCAAGACTCTCTATTTCCACTGCATCAGTTATAGTTATAAATGTCTGCATTTTACTAAATAATTTTGTTATAAATACTCTTCTTTCTTCATCGAGTTCTGAATAGACATCATCCATTAAAAGCACTGGAAAGAATCCTGTCTCTTTTTCTAATATATTTACTTCCGAAAGTTTCAAAGTTAAGACAAGTGATCTCTGTTGGCCCTGTGATGCATATATCCTTGAATCCTTTCCATTTATTGTCATCAAAAAGTCATCTCTATGAGGTCCAATTGAAGTATTGCCAAATTCTAAATCTCTTTTTCTTTCGGATAAAAGAATACTTTTATATTTTTTTTCGATATTTAAAAGTGAATCTTCATCTGGCATATTTGTAATATATTTCATGTCAAATAACTCTTTTTCAGAAGTTATATTGTTATGGATTTCTCTTGCTTCTTTTAATACTCGTTTAATATGTTGCCGTCTTTCCATTGATATTAAGGTGGCAAGTCTTGCTATCTGAGTATCAAATACGTCTAAAAGAGCATTCAGTTCATTTTTTTCAGTCTTTGATTTCAGCAGGTTATTCCTTTGTATCAATACTTTTAAAAATCTGTTTAAATTATACTGATAAACTGGTTTTATCTGTGAAATACAAATATCAAGGTAATCCCTTCTGTAGCCTGGACCATCTTTGACTAGCTTAAGGTCGTCTGGTGAAAACACTACTACTTTTAATCCAGTATTTAATTCTCTATAGTTTTTCAACTCAACTTTGTTTATTTTTATTCTCTTTGGTTTTTCTACATCTAATTTAATTTCTGTAAGCTTTTCCAAATTGCCAATTTTTATATCAGCCCCTACATATGCTTCTTTCTTACCAAACAATATAAGTTCTTTATCTTTTGAAGTTCTAAAAGATTTTCCTGTAGAACACATATAAATAGCTTCCAGAATATTTGTCTTACCCTGGGCGTTTTTCCCTATTAATACATTAATATTTCTTCCAAATTCAACAGAAATATTTTTGTAGTTTCTAAAATTAATAAGTCTTACGCCTTCTATAACCAATCCATACACTCCTAATTAAATTGCATTCAGATGACGATAAATTTTGCATCATCTTCAATTTCTATTATGTCATCTTTTCTGATTTTTTTTCCTCTTTCAAAGGCAGTGACTCCGTTAACCTTTACAATTCCCTCTAAAATCATTTCCTTAGCCTGTCCGCCTGTCTGTACAGCTCCACACAATTTAAGAAATTGGTCAAGTTTAATATAATCTGTGGTTATTTCGATTTTTTCCATTATCTCCACCCTTAAAAATCATCTTGCGCCAGCCTTACTGGCAGCACGAGGTAGGTGTAATTTTCATCATCTATCCCGTTTATTATGCATGGATTTAAGCTTCCTACAAATTTAAGACTTATTTCGTCAGAATCAATTATTTTTATTCCTTCAAGTATATACCTGGAGTTAAATGCAATATTTAAATCTTCACCTGACTGATTTATTTCAACTGATTCATATACATCTCCAATTTCTGAATTGGACTTGATTATGAGCTGTCCATTTGTTACAGATATCTTTATTAAGTTTGCCTTTTCTTCTTTTGCAAGAAGAGATGCTCTTTCCAATCCAAATTGAAGGCTTCTTCTATTTACTATTACTTCTGTTTTATGATCGCTTCTCATTATATCCTTATAATTGAAAAATTGACCTTCTAGAAGCTTTGAGTACATTATTGTTTCGCCAAGGTTAAAAATTACCTGCCCATGAGATATGCTTATTATCATATCGTCTTCTTTATCTTCTATAATTTTATTTAACTCGTTTAGTGCTCTTCCTGGAATGATAATTTTTTCATCAATTAACGAAGTAGTTTGGGTCTTTTTAAGTGCAAGCCTGTAGCCGTCCAGCGATACAAAAGATATTGTTCCACTGTTTAATTCAACAAGTACTCCTGTTAAAGATGGTCTCGTCTCATCCTGTGTGGTAGCAAATACAGTTTGCTTAATTGCAGTTTTTAAAAGATCTCTTTCTATAGAAAACTGATTTTCTTCAACTATTATTGGAAGGTCAGGATAGTCATCTCCAGAGTTCCCTATGATATTGAATTCTGCATTCTGACACTTAATATTTACTTGATTGTCTTTCACTTCAAAGAAAATTGTATCATCAGGCAACTTTCTTACGATGTCTCCGATTATCCTCGAGTTGAGTACAATCTTGCCGGTAGTATCTATTACTGCGTCCACAAATGTTTCAATGCTAATCTCAAGGTCAGTTGCTGTGAGCTTTAGTGTATGATCTTTCGCTTCAAATAGTATCCCATCTAGTATCTGTAATGTTGATCTAGTTGAAATACCTCTTTGAGCTATTGTTATATGTCTTGCAAGATCTTTTTGCTCAACTTTAAATTTCATTTTTCTTCCTCCCTTATATAGAATAGTAGTATCAAAAATATAGTAGTAATAGTAGTAGGTCATGTTAGTATGTGGATAACATATCTAACCAAGACAGTTTTCAAAAAAACTCGGTTTAATAACTTGTGGATATTTAGAAAAATAATTCCACTAATCCCCAGACAAAGTTATTTTTTAAGTTCATCTATAATATCGTCAATTTTTATTTTAAGGCTTCTATCATTGAGAATATCTTTAGAAATTTTATCACATGCATGTATTACAGTGGTATGATCTCTTCCACCAAATTCATCACCTATCTTTGGAAGTGATAGATCCGTAAGTTCTCTTGTAAGATACATAGCGATCTGCCTAGGATAAGCAATAGCCCTAGTTCTCTTCTTAGAAGTAAAGTCATCCATTTTGATACCAAATCTCTTAGATACTCTGTCTTTAATAATATCTGCAGTTATTTCAACTTGTTTGTGGTTCATAATAATATCTTTTAGAGCTTCTTCTGCAAGTTCTTCAGTAACTGGACGATTAGTCAATGAAGAATATGCTACAACTTTTATTAACGCGCCTTCAAGCTCTCGAATATTTGATTGAATTTTCTCTGCTATGAGTATAACTACCTCATCTGGTATTATAAGGTTTTCGATTGTAGCTTTTTTCTTAAGTATTGCTACTCTTGTCTCCAAATCGGGCGTCTGAATATCTGTGGTGAGTCCCCATTCAAACCTGGATCTAAGTCTGTCTTCAAGTGTTGGTATATCTCTTGGTGGCCTGTCACTTGAGATTATTATCTGTTTATTAGCTTCATGCAGTGCATTGAAAGTATGGAAGAATTCTTCCTGAGTTCCTTCCTTACCTGCAATAAACTGAATATCGTCGACAAGTAAGACATCGACATTTCGGTATTTATTTCTAAATTCTTCATTTCGATATTCCCTAATAGAATTAATAAGTTCGTTTGTAAATTTTTCTGATGATACGTACACAACTTTTGCATCAGGATTCTGATTCAGAATGTAATGCCCTATTGCGTGCATAAGATGAGTTTTTCCCAGACCTACCCCTCCGTAGATAAAAAGTGGGTTATAAGCCTGTGCGGGTGCTTCCGCAACTGCTAGAGATGCAGCATGAGCAAAATCATTGCTCTTGCCAGTAACAAAAGTATCAAATGTATACTTTGGATTTAATTGGGATTTATTAATGGTCTTGATTGTATCTTTACCTGACTGAGGAGTTGTATGCTTTACTTCTTCGCCTGGAATTATAAATTTAATTTTGTACTGGTTTCCTGTGACCTGAACCAGAGCATTTTTTATAAGATTGAGATATCTTCCTTCCAGAATTCCCTTAGTAAAGTCATTTGGAGCCCCCAGGGTTATCTCTTCTCCCTGAACACTTATGGGCTCAATAGTTTTAAGCCAGGTATTAAAGCTGACTTCTGTAAGTTCAACTTTAATTAGACTCAAAACCTCATCCCAAATCTGGTCTAAATTTGTTTCCATACCGATACCTCCTCAGGAATTATCAACAGATTTTTCAACAGAAAATTAATTATAACACAGACTGTTAAAATTAAAGTATTCTGTGGATAATATTATAAACTGTCTGTTGATAAAGTTAAAAGAAAAAATTGATATACTCTTTAAATACTCTGGAGTAAAATTAATTGTGGACAAAAACTCCAATAAATTACGAAATTGTAATATAAAATGGAGCATTTGGTTAAAAGTTATTCACATTTTATCCACAAACTGTGAATAACTTGTACTTATCCACTTAGTACAAAACTTATCAACATCCTCTACTATCTTATCAAAACACAAGGATATATTCAATTAAATTATCCACAGTGTCAACAGTATGTCAACAGAAGTTTCAAAGCCGCTTATCTAAATTAAAAACTTGACAGCACACAGCGCTATACATATAATTTATAGTAGTGTTTTGCGCTTTACAATTGCTAACTCTATATTTTATATATAGATGTACGTATTATCGAAGGAGGTGTATTGTGTGAAGAGGACATATCAGCCAAAAAAGAGACAAAGAAGTAAAGAGCATGGCTTTAGAAAAAGAATGAAAACCAGATCAGGTAGAGAAGTATTAAAAGCTAGAAGAAGAAAAGGTAGAAAAAGACTTTCTGCATAAGGCCGCTTGTTAGTGGCCTTTTATTAAAGGCCATTTTAAGGTGGAGAAACTATGAAAAAAGAAAACAGGCTTAAAAAAAATACTGAGTTCAGAAAGGTCTATAAGCAGGGAAAAAACTACTGGAATAGAAATCTGATTTTGTATATTAGAAGGAATCATACAGATAATATCAGAATAGGAATTTCCATAACTAAAAAAGTTGGTAATGCAGTAGTAAGAAATAGGCTAAAAAGGCGGATTAAAGAGATAAACAGAACTCTTGTCCCATCTATCAAGCGAGGGTATGATTTAGTAATCATACCAAAAAAGAATGCTGTTGAACTTAGTTTTATCGAGTTGGAAAGTGCACTTAAACATATTTACAAGATATCTGGAGTCTTGGAGAAGGTGATTTAATGACCCGGATAGCGATTTTATTAATTAAGTTCTACCAAAGGGTTATCTCAAGATATATCCTTACTGGGAAAAATTGCAGATTTTATCCTACCTGCTCAGAGTATTCTCTGCAGGCTTACACAAAATATGGCTTTTTAAAGGGGAGCTATTTGAGCACCCGTAGAATTTTAAAATGTCATCCGTTCCATGAAGGAGGATATGATCCGCTAAAATAAGGGGGTTTGTCGATGATTGGTTTTTTGGGTAATTTACTTGGGTCGATCCTAAAAGCAGTATATGGATTTGTTTCTACTACAATAGGAACAGAATTCAGTCAGATTTCTTTTTACGCAATAGCTATTATTATAACTACGATAATATTCAAACTGATGCTCTTGCCCATCAACTTGCAGCAGACGAGGTCAACTAAAAAAATGGGTGAAATTCAGCCTTTGATGAAGGAGATACAGACAAAGTACAAAAGTGATCCACAGACTATGCAGGTAAAAATGCAAGAATTGTATAAACAGCACAAATACAATCCGGCATCAGGCTGTCTGATACTTCTAGTTCAGCTGCCGATTATATTTGCTTTTTTTGCTGTGTTCAGAGAGCCTGCAAAGTATGCATTTACAGAGCCTGGAATGTATATAAATATGGCTAAAAATTTCTTCTGGATACAAAATTTGGAAAACCCTGATATTTATCTATGGGGTCTCCCACTTTTATCTGCTGTAACCACTTATCTTCAAAGTTTGACAATGGGTCAAAGCAATAAGGATCCGCAAGCTATGGCAACACAGAAGATGATGAACTATATGCTCCCCGTCATGATATTTATGGCTGCGAGAAGCTTTCCAGCTGGACTGGCTCTCTATTGGGTCGTAGGTAATATATTTACAATAATACAGCAGGTTATTTCGAACAGGTCAAAGCTGTCTATTAAGGGGGCAAAATAATATGAAATACGTTGTCAAGACTTCACGGTCATTAGAAGAAGCCATTGCTGAAGCGTTGGTCGAACTAAACGCAAAAGAAAGTGAAGTTGAAGTTGAGATAATTGAAGAGCCTGCCAAAGGGCTGTTTGGACTTATTGGATCAAAAGAAGCAAAGGTAAAAGTTACTCTTAAGAATGATCCTGAGGAGACTGCTGACAAGTTTCTTGAGAACGTTCTGAGGGGTATGGGAATAATTGCACTGCACGAAATTGAATTAAAAGATGACACTATGTTTGCTGAGATTAATCATATTTCATCTTCTGATATGGGAATTCTGATTGGAAAGAGAGGCAACACTCTGGATTCTCTTCAATATCTGCTAAGTCTTGCCGTTAACAAGGACAGAGATAGCTATGTAAAGGTTGTTCTAGATACTGAAGGTTACAGAAAGAAAAGAGAAGAAACTCTGGTAAAGCTAGCTAAGAAGATGGCCGACAAGGCATTGTATAGCAAAAGACCCGTTAAATTGGAGCCTATGAATCCATATGAAAGAAGAATTATACACTCTGCACTACAAGGTGTAAATGGCGTCACAACATATAGCGAAGGCAATGAACCTTACAGGAGAGTTGTTATAACATCTAGCAAATAAAGCCCTTATAGGGCTTTTTTCTTTGGTTGACATACATCAAAAATGCTATAAAATTAAGTTACAGAATTAAGTACAAATGATTGTTTTAAAGAGGTGAGAGAATGACTTCAACTATAGCCGCCATATCGACAGCAGTTGGTGAGGCAGGCATTGGAATAGTAAGGCTTTCGGGGAGAAATGCAATAGAGATTGCAAAAAATGTATTTGTGAGAGCTAAAGATAAAGCAGAAACCGAAGGTGAAAATAGAAAACTACTATACGGACATATAATAGACAGCGATGAAATTATTGATGAAGTGCTTATAGCCTTTATGAAAGAGCCATTTACCTATACCAGAGAAAATATGGTAGAAATATACTGCCACGGTGGAATCATACCTGTTAAAAAGATACTGGAACTGGTTCTTAGGAATGGCGCTCAGCTTGCTGAACCTGGAGAATTTACCAAGAGAGCATTCTTGAATGGCAGACTTGACCTTCCTCAGGCAGAAGCAGTAATCGACATAATAAAAGCAAAAACTGAGAAAAGCCACGAAATATCTATGAAGCAACTCGAAGGGGCCTTGAGTAGCGAAGTCGATAGGATCAGAAGGATTCTATTAACCATGATGGCACATATAGAAGTTAGCATTGATTTCCCAGAGGAAGATATACCTGAAGTGACATATGATGAACTCTTAGATAGTGGTAATAGTGTAAAGGAAAGTATTGAAAAGCTTCTTAGGACATCTGACCGTGGGAGAATACTACGAGATGGACTTAAGACTGTAATTCTAGGGAAGCCAAATGTAGGTAAGTCCTCTCTTCTCAATGCAGTTCTCAGGGAGAACCGGGCTATCGTAACTGATATTCCTGGAACCACTAGGGATGTTATTGAAGAGTACATTAACATTGATGGAATCCCTCTAAAGATTATCGACACTGCAGGTATCAGGCATACTGAAGATATAGTTGAAAAAATAGGCGTTGACAGAGCCAAGGAATCTTTGGAAAAGGCTGATCTAATAATTGCGATTTTTGATATATCAGAAGAGTTAACAGATGATGACTATCATATAATCGAGCTTATTAGAGATAAAAAGACAATTATTCTATTGAATAAGACTGATTTACCAAGTATATATAAAGAATCTTTCTATTCGGACCTGTTTAGTGGCAAGGAAGTCATAACGACGTCTCTAACCAGAGGAATTGGTGTTGAACAGTTAGAAAACAGCATAAGAAACATGTTTTATGAGGGAGATTTGTCAGTTGATTCTGACATGGTAATTAACAATATTAGGCATAAAAACCTGTTACAAATTTCTATGGAGAATATTGAGTCGGCTTTACTTGACCTTGCCAATAAAGTCCCCCTGGATTGTGTAGAGGTTGATTTAAAGAATTGCTGGGAAAATATGGGAGAAATCACTGGGGAAAGTATTGGCGAGGATGTATTAGATCGCATATTTAGCGAGTTTTGCATAGGAAAATAGGAGAAAAATTAGAATATATAGGGATGATTTTATGAACGATATTAAAAATTATATTGCAGGAGAATACGATGTAGTCGTCATAGGTGCTGGACATGCTGGGGTTGAGGCTGCTCTTGCACCTGCAAGAATGGGACTTAAAACAATCATGCTTACCATAAGCCTAGATGGTATAGTTGCTCTGTCCTGTAATCCAAATATTGGAGGAACTGGAAAAGGTCACCTTGTCAGAGAAATCGATGCGCTAGGTGGTGAGATGGCTCTAAATATTGACAAGTCCTTTATACAGAGCCGAATGCTAAACTTGTCTAAGGGGCCTGCTGTGCACTCTTTGAGAGTTCAAGCAGACAAAAAGCGATATCATTCGGAAATGAAAAAAGTACTTGAAGACGAGCCAAATCTTGTGCTGAGACAGGCTGAAGCAACTGATATAGTAATTGAGGACGGCACGGTTACAGGAGTAGTCACCAGGACAGGTGGTCTCTACAAAGCTAAAGCTGTAATCGTGGCTACAGGGACTTACTTGGGAGGAATGATTTATATAGGAGAAGTAAACTATCAGTCTGGACCAGATGGTATGTTCCCCTCTCTACTTCTATCAGATTCACTCAAAGACAGAGGATTTGACTTAAGACGACTGAAGACGGGAACTCCTGCAAGAATTCATAAAGATAGTGTAGATTATAGCGTCATGGAAATTCAACCTGGTGACGACGAGGTTATTCCTTTTTCATTTTTAAACGCTGGCAAAATATATGATATTGAGCAAGTGCCATGTTATCTAACGTATACAACGGAAGCTACCCATGATATCATCCGTGCAAACCTGGATAGATCTCCAATGTTTGCAGGATATATAGAAGGCGTAGGACCGAGATACTGTCCTTCTATTGAGGACAAGGTTGTAAGGTTTTCAGAACGGGATAAACACCAGGTATTTATTGAACCTGAAGGGCTGTCTACAAAAGAGATGTACGTACAGGGAGTCAGCTCCTCTTTGCCTGAAGAAGTTCAGATAGAATTATATAAGAAGATAAAAGGGCTTGAGAATGTTCAATTCATGCGAACAGCTTACGCTATAGAATACGATTCAATAGATCCAACTATCCTTAAAAGGACCTTGGAGCATAGAGAGATTAACAATCTATTTTTCGCGGGTCAAATAAATGGATCCTCGGGATATGAAGAAGCCGCAGCACAGGGACTTGTAGCAGGTATTAACGCAGCGTGCAATCTAACAGGAAGAGAACCTTTTATGTTAGACAGATCTGAAGCCTATATTGGGGTACTTATAGATGATCTGGTAACCAAAGGCACTGACGAACCTTATAGAATGATGACATCAAGAGCTGAATACAGGCTCACCCTAAGACAGGATAATGCTGATCTGAGGCTTACAGATAAAGGTTATAGCCTGGGTCTAGTAAGTGAAGAGCGTTACAATAAAATGCTCTTAAAGAAGAGTATGTTAAATGGCGAATTGGAGAGGCTTAAAAAAATAGTAATAACGCCTACTGCTGAAATAAATGACTTCTTAGAAAAGTGTGATTCTGCTCCTATAAAGACTGTATGGACACTCTATGACTTAATAAAGCGACCAGAATTAGGTTACGAAATCCTTAGTCCTCTAGACAAGGACAGATCTGAACTGCCTAAAGAAATACGTCTACTGGTTGAAACTGAAATTAAATATGAAGGATATATTAAAAAGCAGATGATACAAATTGAACAGTTTAAAAAACTGGAGAATAAGAAGCTGCCATTGGAAATGGATTATTCCCAGGTAAAAGGCCTGAGTAACGAAGCTAGACAGAAATTAGAAAAGATTGGGCCAGACTCTGTTGGACAGGCTTCGAGAATATCGGGAGTATCTCCTGCAGATATAAATGTACTTCTAATTTATCTTGAGCACAGAAGAAGGAGTGAAGCATAATTGGGAGATGTGGATACACTTAAGAAAGCTGCAGATAATATGGGAATTCAGCTGTCAGATGAAAAGCTTAAGCTATTTAGCGTGTATAAGAGTTTGCTTGTTGAATGGAACCAGAAATTCAACCTTACAAATATTACAGAAAGTGATGAAATTGATATAAAACATTTTGCTGACAGCCTCTCCCCTGCCCTTTCAGGTGAATTGAATGGCAATCTTAAGCTGATTGATATTGGAACAGGTGCAGGATTTCCGGGGATTCCATTAAAGATCTGGAATGACAGCCTCGATGTTACCCTAGTTGACAGCTTGAATAAGAGAGTCAACTTCCTGAAGGAAGTTATTTCTCAACTCGGGCTTGAAGGTATTGAAGCAGTGCATGGGCGGGCTGAAGAAATGGGACTTAGCGTTCCTCATAGACAAGTTTACGATATTTGTATTTCAAGAGCAGTCGCATCGCTCAACACTCTAAGCGAGTATTGCATGCCTTTTGTTAAATCTGGAGGTTGGTTTATTGCAATGAAGGGACCAGCAGCTGAAGAAGAAGTTCAGGAAGCTTCGAAAGCAATTGAAATTCTTGGGGGAAAGATTGATAGAATTGAACAATTTACGCTTCCAGGTACAGATATTAACTATTCAATCGTAATGATAAGAAAAGTTAAATCTACACCCTCAAAGTACCCAAGAGGTGGCGGAAAACCGAGGAAGAGTCCTTTATAGCAAATAAAAGAACTATTAGGACACCTTCAACACCGTAGAAATACAGGCTTTGGAGCAAATGTTCCACGTGAAACATTTTTTTGATGTTAAGCGTGGAACTTTTTTTGCCCAATTATATTCTGGATATGCTATTATATAGTTAACCAGTCTCGCATTAAGTGAAAAGGGGTGTGTTCTATGGGGAAAATTGTAGCGATATTTAATCAAAAAGGCGGCGTTGGCAAAACAACGACGAGCATAAACCTGGCATCAGGGCTAGGACGACTGGGCAAGAAAGTTCTTCTAGTAGACATAGATCCCCAGGGGAATTCATCAAGTGGCCTGGGAATTGAAAAAAATGAGGTTGAAGTTATAATTTACGATATTCTTTGTCAGAATGCATCTGTTGTTGAAGGTATTTACGAGACAACTGCAGAAAATGTCAGTTTGATACCGTCCAATAACCAGCTTGCAGGACTTGAAATTGAACTTGCGGGAAAAGGGAACTGGGAAACAGTTTTAAAAGATATACTGGTAGAAATAAAGGATGACTTTGATTTCATTTTTATAGACTGTCCTCCCTCATTAGGAATACTGAGTGTAGTAGGCTTAATAGCAGCTGATAGCGTAATAATACCGATACAATGCGAGTACTATGCCCTTGAAGGGGTCAGCCAGCTATTTCAGACCATTGAACTTGTAAAGAACAGCTACAATCCAAACCTGGAAATTGAAGGCGTTGTGTTAAGTATGTTCGATGGAAGGACAAACCTGTCTATTCAAGTAGTTGAGGAAGTTAAATCTTTCTTTAAGGGTAAAGTCTACACCAGTATAATACCAAGAAATGTGAGACTTGCCGAGGCACCATCTTACGGACAGTCAATAATTGATTATGACCCTAAGTCAAAAGGCGCCGAGAGTTATATGGAACTAGCAGAAGAATTTCTCTGGCTGCAGGATTAATATCTGACAGCGAAAGAAGAAGGGAGAAGATTTTGTGAATGCAAAGAAACGAGGACTTGGAAAGGGGCTGTCAGCTCTTATCCAGGACAAGGAAAAGGTAGCAGAACTTATTAGCGAATCCCGATCTGATGCAGTAGAAACAGTAGAAGAAATTTTATTAGATGAAATAAGACCAAATGTTGATCAGCCCAGAAAGATCTTCGATGAAGTTGCATTGAAGGATTTAACGTCTTCAATAATTGAAAATGGTGTGATTCAACCTATTATCGTAAGAAAAACTGCTGAAGGATACGAGATAATTGCTGGCGAAAGGCGCTTCAGAGCTTCAAAAGAAGCTGGGTTGACAAAGATCCCTGCAATTGTCCGAGCTATTGACGAAGAAACTGCTGCTAAAATATCCCTGATTGAGAACGTGCAGAGGGAAAATTTAAACCCAATAGAAGAGGCAGAAGCATATAAGAAACTAATGGCAGAGTATGACATTAAGCAGGATGAGCTGGCAAAGGCAGTTGGCAAGAGCAGATCTTATATAAGCAACAGCATAAGATTGCTAAATCTTGATAAAAGAGTAATAGACTATATTTATGAAGGTAAAATTACCGGAGGTCACGGGAAGGCTCTTTTATCCATAAAAAACAAGGAAGAACAACTGAAGGCAGCTGACAGGATTATCGCGACAGGTATGAACGTTAGAGAAGCAGAAGAGAAAGCTAAATCAGTGAGGTCTAAGAAGAGTGTTAGAAAGAGCCAAAAAGACGTTCACATATCAGAAGTAGAAGGAAGACTTATGGATGCCCTGGGAACCAAAGTTAGCTTATCGCAAGGAAGAAAAGCAGGAAAAATTGAAATCGAGTTCTATGGCAATGATGACTTAGAACGGCTTATAGACTTGATTACAAGATAATGTTTCACGTGGAACATCTTTGAAAGGAGTACAAGATGGACGTCAATATTTTTCAGGTAGATGCCTTTACCAACAAACCTTTTGGGGGAAATCCAGCAGGGGTTGTTACGAATTCTAAAGGTCTCAGCGAAAGTGACATGCAAAAAATTGCAAATGAAATGAATTTATCTGAGACTATTTTCATACGACAACTTGAAGACTGTTATTTTAAGGTGAGGTATTTCACTCCTTTATGTGAAGTTGACCTTTGCGGCCATGCAACGATAGCAGGGATATTTACTCTTGCAAAGAAAGGTTATATAAGAGCAATTAGCAAAGGTACTAAGAAAGCAAGAATTGAAACAAATGTTGGCACACTTACGGTGGATGTAGCATACCAGGATTACGAGCCACAATATGTAATTATGGATCAAGACACTCCGTCATTTATTCAGAGAGATGTGGACATAAAGAGATTAGCTGACTTACTTAATATAGAAGAAACAGATATCGGCATAAATGGAGTGGAAGTTAGACCTGAAATAATTTCAACAGGGCTTCCAGATATAATACTCCCTGTTAGGAACGAAGAGATATTGAAAAAAATAGTTGTAGATAACAAAGGCCTAACAAACTACAGTAAAGAATTGATGGTTACAGGTGTACATGCATTTGCATTAGATTCTGATATGGAAGACGAGGCTATAGCACGAAATTTTGCACCAGCAGTTGGCATACCTGAAGAGTCAGCTACGGGCACAGCAAATGGTGCGTTAATTTACTATCTCAAAAGAAAAGAGATTTTGAAAGGTGAAAGGCTTCTAGTAAGACAAGGTTATTATATGGGAAGGCCAAGCCAAATAGCTTGTTTTCTTAAGCAGAGTGAAGACAGAGTTCTCGTTAGAGTGGGGGGTTCTGCTTCTATAGTACTAGAAGGCGTAATGAAATTCTAAAATAATTTGGAGGTGTTTTTATGCTGATAGAATTATCTGCAAAAGATTATGTAAGAAAGGTTGCAACTGACGATCCTACTCCAGGTGGCGGAAGTGTAGCAGCTCTTGTAGGGAGCCTTGGAGGAGCGCTGACTAATATGGTTGGTAGCCTGACAATAGATAAAAAAGCTTATGAACAGGTTCCTGAAAATGAGAGATTGGTCATGGAAGGAGCTTTTGCAAAGATTGAAGAAATAACAGAAGAATTGATTTTGATTGTAGATGAGGACTCCACAGCCTTTGATGATGTTATGAACGCATTTAAACTGCCTAAGGAAACTGAAGAAGAGAAGAAAATGAGAAGTGAAGCCATTCAGGCAGGTTACAAGAAAGCCATGGAAGTACCTCTAAAATGTGCAGAAAAATGCCTTGAGATATTGAGACTTCAGGATGTTTTTGCAAATTATGGAAACGTGAATGCAATTACAGACGTTGGTGTGGGAACCCTATTGGCGTATTCAGGGCTTGAAGGAGCACTATTTAATGTAATAATTAATCTAAAAAGCATAAAGGATGATCAGTTCAAAGGGATAATTAATAAGAAAATTGAAGAACTGATGAAAGAAGGTAAGCAAATTAAAGAAGATATGCTTGAAATAGTATACAGGAGACTGTCATAATAGGGAGAAAGTGATTTAAATGTATTATTTTGACAATGCAGCAACAAGCTTCCCTAAGCCAAAATCAGTTTATGATAAGACGATGGAAGCGATGACTGAATATGGAGCAAATCCTGGGAGATCAGGTCATAAGCTGGCTCTCAGAGCAGGCAGAGAGATATATACAGCAAGAAAATCCATATCCGAATTGTTTGGAATTTCAGACCCAATGGACCTTGCTTTTACTTTTAATTGCACAGAAGCGCTTAATATTGGGATAAGGGGTTTTTTAAAGCCTGGTGATCATGTAGTTACAACATCTTTGGAGCATAATTCAGTTTTAAGACCACTAAAAGCACTGGAAGCTGATGGTGTTGAGACTACAATTGTATGGGCTGATAAAAATGGGATGCTCACATCTGAAAAAATCTTTGAAAATGTCAGGTCAAATACAACTCTCGTAGTTGTTACCCATACCTCTAACCTGTTGGGAACTACACTTCCTATTAAAGAAATAGGATGTAAAGCTCGAGAGATGGGAATTACATTCTTAGTTGATGCTGCCCAGTCTGCAGGGGTTTCTCCGATAAATGTAGATACAGATTGCATAGACATCCTGGCGTTTCCAGGGCATAAAGGGCTTTTGGGGCCTCAGGGCACAGGCGGAATATTCGTAAGAAAAGGCATAAATTTGACACCTATCAGCTTTGGAGGCACTGGTAGTTCTTCATACTCCACGGAACAACCTGATACAATGCCTGACAAATTTGAAAGTGGTACCCCAAATGCGCCTGGATTGGCGGCACTTGGCCAAGGGGTTAAGTTTGTAATGGAAAAGGGAGTGGAAGCCATAAAGAAGCACGAAGACGACCTGGCTTTTCACTTCGCATCAGAGGCAGAAAAAATCGAAGGGATCAAGTTGTACGGACCAAAAGGCTACGGCGAAAGAACCGGAGTTGTAGCTTTTAATCTTAGAGATGCAGACTCATCACAGATTGCATATATTCTTAGCGAAGAATACGATATATATTCAAGACCGGGTTTACACTGTGCTCCACTTGCACATGAGACAATAGGGACATTAAGTCAGGGTGCTGTAAGATTTAGCTTTGGCGTATTCAATACACATGAAGAAATTGATTATGCACTTAATGCCTTAAAAGAGATATCCATACAAATATAGAGGGTGGAAAGATGACGTATTTAATGACCTTTGTAGAAAGTAATATAAGTCTGATTTTAATAGTAAGCCTGATGATTTCTTTTATATCTATACTGGTGCTTATTTGCTTTGCAGTTAGCATGAAAAGACAGAAAAAGAGGTATCTAGGGCTAACAAGGGGAGTAGAAGGAATCAGCTTTGAAGATATGATACACAAGATAAATGGAGATATTTCGAGCCTTAACAGAGATATTAACCTGATTGAAAGGAATATTTTATCCCTTGAAACAAAACTTACATTTACTTTACAGAAAATAGGATTTGTAAGATACAATGCTTTTGAAGATATAGGCAGTGACCTCAGCTTTTCAATTGCACTGCTTGATGCGTATAATAACGGCTTTGTAATTACAAGTATCTATGGCAGAGAACGATCTACAAACTTTGCGAAACAGGTAAAAAATGGCAAATCAGCTATTCCGGTATCTCCTGAGGAATTTAAGGCTATAGACAGAGCTATAAGAGGAGAGAAAGCACTGGATACTGGGGAAAGGGGAGGCGACAATGTCCAGATTTCTCTTTTTGGTTAACCCTGTTGCAGGAGGGGGAAAGGCTTTGAGTTATACCCCCATGATTGAAAAAGCCATGGCAGCATCAAAATTGGATTATAAAGTGTTAAACACCAATCACAGAGGAGATGCCACTTCTCTTGTGGTTTCGAATCCAGATTTTGATGTGGTTGTTGCTGTTGGCGGTGACGGAACAGTAAATGAAACAGCCAGAGGTATTCTGGAAAGAGGAAATGGAATTCTTGGGATAATACCTGGCGGTACGGGAAACGACATGTCCAGGGCTCTTGGGATAAGTGAAGATCCCGAAGAGTCTATAGATACACTTCTTAAAGGGAGTGTTAAAGAAGTAGATATAGGAACAGTTGATGGAAGATACTTCTTTAACGTGGCGAGCCTGGGCTTAGACACAGAAGTTGTTAGACATACAGAAAAAATACGAAAAGTAATTAAAGGAAAAATTGCATATATCCTCGGCGTAATTACAGCTCTTGTTGTTTATAGAAGCCGTGAGACGAAAATCGACATTGACGGTTTGGTTATAAACAGGAAAGCCGCGCTTGTTGCTGTCGGGAACGGATCTTACTATGGAGGAGGAATGATGATTCTTCCAATGTCTAAGGTTGACGATGGAAAACTTGACATATGTGTGGTAAAAAATGTCAGCAACTTACGGATACTTTCACTTTTCCCGACTATTTTCAAGGGAAAACACGTTAAATATACTAAATATGTCGAATTTCACAAGGCAGACAGGGTTGCTGTGACTGTCGCCAGTCAGTGTTACTTAAATGTAGATGGAGAACTATTTAAGATTGACCCTAGAGAAGTTGTGTTTAGTCTGTCAAAAGAGCACCTTAAAGCCATTTGTTAATATTTTAAATTTTTGTAACAAATATAATTTCTGTTTTTAAAATATCACACACAGAATATAAACAGTTGCAATCACTGAGTCTCAGCTAAAATGACTGAGACCTTTGTCATATCAGTGCATTAAAATTGTAATGGACTCAAAAAGTTGTAATATCTGTGCAGTATTGATATAATATCCTCGTGATTATTACAAAATGGTTACAAAATCTTTTACCTGGTATTCAATAAGGTAAGTTTGGAGGAGATTACTGAATGATGAAAGATTCTTCACCACTTAACTTTGAGAGGATCATAAAACTTCTTTCTTTCAAAAATAGAACTGTAATGATTGTAATAGCCTTAGGGATTATTGTATCCATGATTGGAGCAGGCTATGCAAGTAATTCAGCCAACGAGGCGAAGACTAGGGCTTTTGAAGTATACCTGGGCGGTGAGTCCATAGGTGTTGTAAGAGCCGAAGACGAAGCAATAAGTATCTATAATGAGATTAGACAAAACCTCATAAATACATATGACATGGGAGTAGTATTAGATAAGGAACTTGAATTTGAGCCTTCACATGCCAATGATGAGGAAATTACTTCAGTTGCAGAATTAAGAATTAATATAAAATCTAAAGTTAGTTTTCAGGTGACTGGCTACACTCTGGATATAGACGGCGACAGACTAGGTGTATTTAAGTCCAGAGAAGAAGTCAACTATATACTTGATAGTATAAAGCAACCTTTCCTCCCAAAACTCAAGTATGAAGAGCCTCAAGAGGAAATAGCAGAGCCTGAAGAAGAAGTTGTAATAGCAAAGACTCATACAATTAAGTCTGGTGAAAACTTCTGGACTATTGCAAAAGACTTTAATACTTCGCCATATACTCTTATGGAGCTTAATCCACAGTTAAACCCTGACAAGCTTAAGCCAGGGGATGTAGTTAAACTGGGTGATGGTGAAATGCCTGAGAAAAAGGCAGAGGCAGCAGCACCTGGTATAGACGATTCAAGAGATGTCAAAATAAGAGGTGTAGAATTTGCTGAGGATGTTGTGGTGAAGGCAATTCCAACCAACTATGGAAGTCTTAGCGATGCAGAAAAAGCAATCGAAGCAATTAGAGCTGGCAAGGAAGCTATGCGTATTCACAAGGTCGAGGTAGGGGAAAGTTTCTGGATTATTGCAAGGATGTACGAAACTACAGTTGAAGAACTTGAACTGGCTAATCCCGAATTAAACCCTGCAAAGCTACAGCCAGGAAATGAAGTAAAATTGTTTGTTCCGGTTCCACTTCTAACAGTTGTAACACACGAAGAGGTTCAGTATATAGCAGATGTAGATTTTGATACAGAAGTAAAAGAAGATGACTCAATGTACAAGAATCAAAAGAAAATTCTCGTAAAGGGAGTCAAGGGTAAGTCAGACATACTGGCTGAAGAAATCAGACATAATGGTATGCTGGTAGACGAAATAATAATAAATGAAATAGTCCTTGAAGAGCCAATGACAGAAATAGTGGCTCAGGGAACAAAAGCATTGCCAAAGACAGCAGCTGTGGGAAGCTTCGGGATGCCGACTAAGGGCAGAATATCTTCTCCTTATGGAATGAGAAACGGAAGCATGCACAGGGGAATAGACCTGGCCAACGGACTGGGTACATCAGTTTATGCAGCAGATGGTGGGAAAGTAACTTTTGCTGGGTATAAAGGCAGTTACGGATACCTAGTTGAGATAAATCATGAAAACGGTTATGTGACTAGATACGCGCACAATAGCAAAATACTTGTTAAAGCAGGAGATCGCGTATATAAAGGTCAATTGATTTCATACATGGGAAGTACCGGACGATCCACAGGATCCCACTTACACTTCGAAGTATTGAAAAACGGTGCGAACCAAAATCCATATGGATATATATTCAAGTAGCAAACAAAAACTCTGGTTAACCAGAGTTTTTTTATGCCCAAATTACTTCCGAAACTTACCTTAGAATTGTTTAATTGACTTATGCGTGTTATTAAGAGATAATTTACTTACCTAAAACGATTATAGTGGAGTGAATGCCATGAAAAACCGGATTCTTATTGTAGACGATGAAAAAGCAATTGGCGATATCATAAAATTCAATCTTGAAAAAGAAGGATTTGAAGTGGACCTGGCTTTCGACGGAGTCGAAGGAATTGCAAGGATAAAAGAGCAGGAACCGCATCTTTTAGTTCTTGACATAATGATGCCTAGAAAAGATGGCTTTCAAGTATTAAAAGAAATAAGGCCTGCATACAAGTTTCCTGTTATAGTACTGACTGCTAAAGAAGAAGAGGTTGATAAAGTTCTTGGGCTCGAGTTAGGCGCTGATGATTACATGGTTAAGCCATTTAGCATGAGAGAACTTATAGCAAGGATCAAAGCAAACCTCAGGAGAATGGATTATGATTATCCGCACTCTTTCGGAGAGGCAGAAATCAAATCACAGGATTTAGAAATAGACTTTGGCAAATATGAGGTAAAGAAAAGCGGAGAAGTCATAGAACTTACATTAAGAGAATTTGAACTGCTCAAATTTCTAGCTATAAGCGCAGAACAGGTATTTACAAGAGAGCAGCTTCTAGAAAAAGTATGGGGTTACGAATACTATGGAGATATCAGGACAGTAGATGTCACTGTAAGGCGTCTCCGTGAAAAAATTGAAGACGATTCAGGCGAATTTAAATATATCCTCACAAAACGGGGAGTTGGATACTATTTCAGGAGGGGCTAGGATGTTTTCAAGCATTAGATGGAAATTTATCGTGGTCTATTTCCTGCTGGTATTTACTGCAATGGTTATAATTGGCGTATTTATAGTAAACAGCCTCGAGAATCAGCAGATGGAAAACGTATCAAATTCTATGGAACAGCAGCTTGAGACCATCGTATCGACCTCCAGCGATATTTCTGGGGAAGACTGGCTGGAAAGGCAGGAGGGTATTCAGAATACCATAGAGGAATGGAGGCTTGGAGCCGGAGAAACGATTTACGTGCTCTATGACGAAGAGGTTCCCTCTATACTTGCGTCATCATCCAAGCAGTCGACAGGGCTTTTAGGACAAAATGCTCTTGCATATAAATATATGGACACAGAACTCATTCTTGAAGGTTTTGAAGGAACAAAGGGAGAAAAGATAATTAAAGACGAGACCACAGGTGTCGAATATATGCATAAGACATATCCTGTTCTCTCCAGCATGGGTCGGATAACAGGTGTACTATATATGTCTTCAGACCTTTCGAATGTGACAAGGACAGTAAATGACTCAAAAATAATACTTACAAATGCTACTCTCATAGCTCTATTAATAACAATTATTTTGGGATTTCTAATTGCCAGCAGTATAACAGAGCCCATAAGAGATGTTACAAAGAAAGCCGAAGAGATGTCTATGGGAGATTTCGACCAGTTTGTAGAAGTAAAAAGTGACGATGAACTAGGTCAGCTTGCAGGTATGTTTAACCAGCTGACTATGAAACTCAA
>JAVEXI010000026.1:0-26372 GCA_034004165.1 Gudongella sp.
TACTATAATGGTTTTAATTTATTAATTGCTTTGAAGGGACGAGTAGTTCAGAAAGGTAGTCTTAGAGAGCTGAGGATGGTGGAAACTTAGCACGAGATTCTGAATGAAGAACAGCCCAGAGCATCTGACCGAAAGCTTTGGTAAGTAGGCTCAGACGGTTTAGCCCGTTATATGCTACGACGTATCGGCAAAATGCCTGTACGAATTGAGAGAGCTTTTGCTAATAAAGGTGGTACCGCGGAAATTACCCTTCGTCCTTTTAAGGATGAGGGGATTTTTGTTTTAAAGGGAGTGTTAAATTATGATGATGGTAAACGGATTTACACCAAGAGAAGCACAAGTAGGGATTAAAAGAATAAAAGACTATTTTGAGAGAAGACTTGCAGAGCAATTGAATTTGACGAGAGTTTCAGCTCCTCTGTTTGTAAGGCCAGAAACTGGTCTTAATGACAATTTGAGTGGTGTTGAGAAGGCTGTCTCGTTTACAATTAGAAAACACAATCTCAATGTGGAAATTGTTCAGTCTTTGGCAAAATGGAAGAGAATGGCGTTGAAATGGTATGAATTTGAGCCTGGAGAAGGCTTATACGCTGATATGAACGCTATAAGACCAGACGAATTTGTAGATAGCTTACATTCTATTTATGTTGACCAATGGGACTGGGAAAGGATAATCCTAAAAGAAGAAAGAACTTATGATACTCTTGTAAACACAGTTGAAAGTATATATGAAGCTTTTAAAGAAACTGAAGATTTTATTAATAATCTATATCCATCCAGATTATATAAAAAGTTACCTGATAAGATTACATTTATTAGTAGTCAGGAGCTTGAAGACAGGTACCCTGACGTCTCTCCAAGACAAAGAGAGCACTTGGCTGCAAAAGAACATGGTGCAATATTCCTGACTCAGATAGGAGCCAGATTAAAATCAGGAGAGCCACATGATTTCAGATCCCCTGACTACGATGATTGGGCGCTTAACGGTGATATAATTTTCTGGAACCCTGCTCTTGAAGATTCCATTGAACTGTCCAGCATGGGTATTAGAGTTGATGAAGAGGCTTTGGAAAGACAACTTATTTTAGCAGGCGCAGAAGACAGAAGAGAAATGGAATATCATAAAAAACTACTTGCAGGGCAATTGCCGTACACTGTAGGTGGAGGTATTGGTCAGTCGAGAATTTGTATGTATTTTCTCCAAGCCAAGCATATTGGACAGGTACAGGCTTCTATCTGGTCAGATGAGGAGATTAAAAGATGTGAAGAAGAGGGCATTTTCTTACTATAAATTGGCATGTCAAAAGAGATCAAAACAATTGGTTTCTTTTGACATGTTAAAATTTTGTAATACAATGAAGCAAATCTTACCTACTAATGTGGTTATTTTTATAGTATAATGTTTATACTGCTTAAAAAAATCATTCATCAAAAGGGGGGATTTGCTGAATGGCGCTTACTAATGACTCATTTTGTGATCTTTACGAAGGACTGAAGCACAATTTTCTGTTTAAAAACGACCTGAACAGCATACATATCCTTTTGAATTTATATGATATTGAAGATAATATCAGAAATATCTTTCCTAAGTATGTGTCAATTAAATTTCTTAGAAACAGCATCACTCGCGTATTGAAAGAGCGAAGGGGAAACCAGCTTATAGCTTTTAACCTAGGAGCATTGCTCCATGAGGATATTAATCGGCTTGAGCTGCTTCTTTATCTAGAGGGATATAAAAATGGCTTCGTCAATATTAAAGAGGCAAATAAGCTAGAAGGTTTGGCCGTTTCAACTTATTCAATAAATGACATTTATAATCAGAAATACTTATTTCACTTCGAAACGGGAACCGACTCTATAAAGGATTTTAAAGATGGTATCTTCTCGGAACTTGACACTTTCGAGGATAGCTGTTGCCGTCTTGCAAGTTTGATATCCAAATATTGTGAAAAAGTTATAAGGACAAAAGTGTTTAGTTTGAACATGCATTTAGATAAACAGCTTACCATTGGCTATGTTGATGAACATGCACTAATATCCGAAGACGAACCACTACTCACATCCGATGAATTAAACGCTATCTATAATGAAGTGGTTAGGATTATCAATAGAAATGGATTGAGATTATTCAAAGATGCTTATTGGAACGGTCTTAATGACCGAGTTTTAAAACGCTATAGATAATGATTATAATTTATAATTCAGCCCTCTGGCATGTATTGTCAGAGGGCTTATAAAATCAATTTACTATACAAGTAGCTTTATATGTTACAATATAATAGTTAGAGTATTTAAAAAGGAGCAAATTATGATTATAATTGGTGTAGACCCAGGAATTGCCACTGTTGGGGTTGGCGTTATAGAAGTTGTTGGTAATAATTTTAAACCTATCGAATATGGTACTATTGATACAACCCCAGATTTGTTATTTCCTGATAGGCTCAAAGCAGTTTACGATGATTTATGTAATATTATAAATTTCTATAAACCTGAAGATATGGCCATTGAGGAATTGTTCTTTAATAAGAATGTTAAGACTGCTATAAAAGTTGGCCAAGCCAGGGGAGTTGAAATTCTGGCAGCTGTAAATAACAAAATACCAGTCTATGAATATACACCTCTTCAAATAAAGCAGGCAGTTGTAGGTTATGGGAGAGCAGAAAAGCATCAGGTACAAGAGATGGTTAGGTTGTTATTAAATCTTGAAAAAGTTCCAAAGCCAGATGATGCCGCAGATGCTTTAGCAGTAGCTATATGTCACGGAAGTTCACTAAAATTTAAAGAGAGTTTTAGAATGAAATAAATTAGGAGTGATAGTGTTGATTGATTACATAATTGGCAAAATAGAATTTTTAGGAGATGACTATTTTGTTATTGAAAACAACGGCATTGGCTATAGAATAAACACATCATCAAATACTCTGCAGAGAGTGGCAGATAATAGAGAGGAACAAAAAATACATACCAATCTTATAGTACGAGAAGATGGCATGTACCTCTATGGCTTTGATACTGAAGAAGAGATGAGTGTTTTTAAACTGCTGATAACTGTATCCAAAGTGGGTCCCAAAGTAGCCAGTGGCATTTTATCAGGATTGACTCCTATAAAAATCCAAAGAGCTATTTTGACTAAAGATTTAGATACTCTTTGTAAAGCTCCCGGAGTTGGGAAAAAGACTGCAGAGAGAATTGTATTGGAACTAAAGGACAAAATATCAGGGCAGGCATTTGAAGATGATGATATTCAAACGATTGGCGTAACAAGCGATTATGATGAGGCGATAGAAGCTTTAGCATCTTTGGGTTACACCAAGTATGAAATCGAGAAAGTTTTGAGGGGTTCTGTTACTGAGGATATGCAAGTAGAAGAGATTATAAAAATTGGTTTAAAGAGACTTTCTTTTTAAGGAGAGGGAAAAATGGATGATGTGAGAGACAGAATTGTTGCGAGGCATCTAAATGTGGAAGACATCGAAAACGAAGCTTCCTTACGGCCTAAATGGATAAACGAATACATTGGACAGGATAAAGCTAAGGAAAAATTATCAATTTTCATACAAGCTGCTAAAGGTAGGAATGAATCTTTGGATCACGTTTTGCTTTATGGGCCTCCAGGGCTTGGGAAAACAACTTTAGCTAATATTATTGCCAATGAAATGGGAGTAAATATTAGAGTTACGTCAGGGCCAGCAATAGAAAGGCCTGGAGATCTTGCCAGTATTCTAACTAATCTTTCAGATGACGATGTTCTGTTTATTGATGAAATACACAGAATTAACAGGACTGTTGAGGAAGTTCTCTACCCAGCCATGGAAGATTTTGCTTTAGATATTATTATTGGAAAAGGACCTTCAGCACGATCGGTAAGGCTCGATTTGTCACGTTTTACATTAATTGGAGCTACAACTAGAGCAGGGCTTCTCACTTCTCCGTTAAGAGATAGATTCGGTGTAATGCTAAATCTTGATTTATACGATTTAGAGAGTCTAACTGAAATAGTGACTAGGTCATCAAAAATTTTAGATATAGAAATTGATAATGCAGGCGCTTACGAAATAGCTAAAAGGTCAAGGGGTACGCCTAGAATAGCAAATAGGTTACTTAAACGAGTAAGAGATTATGCTCAGGTTGTAGAAAATGGCTTTATTACAGAAGCAATTGCTAAAAGAGGTTTAGAAGTTCTTGAAGTTGACATGCTCGGTCTGGATGCAGTTGACCGTAAGCTTATTTTGTGCATGATTGACAACTTTAAGGGAGGACCAGTAGGTGTTGATACCCTTTCTGCAGCAACAGGAGAAGAAAGAGTGACCATTGAAGATGTTTACGAACCATATCTCTTGCAGATTGGGTTTATAATGAGAACGCCGAGAGGTAGAATAGCGACAGAAAAGGCCTATAAGCACTTCAATAGGACTTATACGCGAGATCAGGAAGGTTAGGGAGGAAAAATTTATGAAACGATTTACGGGGTTACTTGTTTGCCTCTTAATAATTATTTTTGGTTCTCAGGTGGCCTTTGCCCGATCTCAAACGGAAGGATTTATAGATGTAAAAATAGGCAAAACTTACACTAAGCTTGACCGAGTTTTGCTTACGGCTGACAGTGGATTCTTTGTTTATAACAAAAAAAACATAGATGATATAATTATGGAAATAGACTCAGAAAAAATATATGTGAGTATTGGCTTTGCCGATTCAAGAGTAATTGATATCTTTGGTAAAGATAATAACTACATAACGACTTTACCTGCAGATGGCTCACTGATACTTGAACCAGTAAGTGGTTTAATCAATCTATCAGGCGTACTTTACAGGGACTATTTCGGCTTTGTTTCAGGTTCTGCTGGCCTTTCTGTCATAAACCATGTTGACCTTGAAAATTACTTATATGGAGTCGTACCGAGAGAAATTCCTGCCTCAGGACCCATAGAAGCTTTAAAAGCCCAGTCTGTTGCTGCGAGGAGCTTTGCTTATAAGAGTATGTCAAAACACGCTGGCGATGGTTTCAATTTGTGTGATAATACACATTGTCAGGTCTATGGAGGATATAGCTGTGAAAATCCAGCAACAAATAATGCTGTTGATGAGACTTATGGCTTGATAGCTACATATAATGGACAAGTTGCTGATACTGTGTATCACTCGTCATCAGGAGGTTACACTGAAAGTAGTGAAAAGGTATGGGGAGGGAGAGTTCCATATCTTACAGCAGTTTACGACCCATACTCAACAACTGGACCAAACTCAGAGTGGAGTATTTCATTTTCTTCTGATGAAATAGAAGAAAAACTGTCTGATGCGGGATTTGGCGTTGGTAGACTCTATGATTTGACTGTTTTAGAAAGAACGGGATCAGGCAGGGTTGTGACCATGCAAGTTTCAGGAAGCAGAGGTGATATTGAGCTTTCAGGTGACAAGTTTAGAAGTCTAATGGGGACGACTGTTCTAAAGAGCACTCTATTTTATTTAAATGGCGAAGCAATACCTGAAGTAAAAGCCATATTTGCTGTAGATTCCAGAACTGTTTCAGTTATTGAGCCTTCCAGAAGTGGTTATTCAATTATATCTGGTGGAGGAAGAATTTCCTCAGGGAATGGACTTTCAATTATAGGAAAGAATGGTATAAAAAATGGATCTGAAACTAAAACAACTGTCAAGTCTAATGATGGCGATTATGTATTTTCAGGTAAAGGATATGGACATGGAGTTGGCATGAGCCAATATGGAGCTATTGAAATGGCGAAACAAGGCTTTGACTTTGAAGAAATACTTATGCATTATTATAGAAATATTGAATTGACCGAAATTTACAGATAGGAAGTATAAAATGAAAACAAGTGATTTTTATTATGATTTACCACTTGAGTTAATAGCGCAACACCCGCTAGACAGAAGATCTGACTCTAGGCTATTGACACTTGATAGAAAAACAGGCGAGATTAACCACGGAATTTTTAATAATATCGTTAATGAACTGGATAAAGGGGATGTTCTCGTTATGAATGATACGAGGGTTATTCCTGCCAGGTTATTTGGAAATAGGCCAGGAAAAGAGGAGAAAATTGAAACTCTTCTTTTAAAGAGAGTTGAAAGAAATATTTGGGAATGTCTTGTTAGACCAGGTAAGAAGATGAAAGCTGGAGGCAGGATAGAATATGGGGATGGAATCCTTTCGGGTTTAGTAAGAAGAGTTGGAGAGGATGGTACTCGTTTCATTGAATTTAAATTTGATGGGATATTCGAAGAAATACTTGACAGACTTGGTGAAATGCCTCTTCCTCCTTATATTACAGAGAGGTTGGAAGATTCTGAAAGATATCAAACAGTTTACTCCAAAAACAATGGATCTGCTGCAGCCCCAACTGCTGGGCTGCATTTTGATGAAGAGCTTCTGAAGCAGATTCATTTAAAAGGAATTGAAACAGCTTTTTTAACTCTGCATGTCGGGCTTGGTACTTTCAGACCAGTTAAAGTTGAGGATGTAAATGAACACATAATGCATTCTGAATACTATGAGATAGATAGTAATACCGCAAATTTAATAAATAATGCAAAGAGCAGAGGGTCAAGAATCATCTCTGTTGGTACCACTACCACCAGAACTCTCGAATCTGTCGCATCTGAAGATGGTATTGTGCGTCCAGCTAAGGGTTGGACTGATATATTTATTTATCCAGGATATCAGTTTAAAATCGTAGATTCCCTTATTACAAATTTTCACTTACCAGAATCTACTCTTTTGATGCTTGTAAGCGCTTTTGCTTCAAAAGACAAAATATTGGAGACTTACAACGAGGCTGTAAAAAATAAGTACAGATTCTTCAGTTTTGGAGATGCTATGTATATTAAATAACGGAGGGTTTTGATGACACTTAAGTACGAACTAATAAAAGAATCAAAAGATTCCAAAGCTAGGCTTGGAAAAATAACCACACCACATGGTGAAATAGAAACGCCAGTTTTTATGCCTGTTGGTACAAGAGCAACTGTTAAGGCAATGACACCAGAAGAAGTAAAGGACTTAGGTGCATCTATTATCTTATCTAATACTTATCATTTATACTTGAAACCAGGTCATGAACTTGTAAAAAGAGCTGGAGGGCTTCACAAATTTATGAACTGGGATGGACCGATATTGACTGACAGCGGCGGATTTCAAGTATTTAGCCTTGGTGAATTAAGAAAGATAAGAGAAGAAGGGGTAGACTTCAGATCCCATATAGACGGCTCAAAGCACTTCATAAGTCCTGAAAAGTCTATTGAAATTCAAAATGCTTTAGGATCTGATATAATGATGTGTTTTGATGAATGCGTTCCATATCCTTCAGATTATGACTATACTAAAGACTCAATGGAAAGAACAACAAGGTGGGCAAAGAGATGTAAGGATTTTCATGAAGATTGGGACAATCAAGCTTTGTTTGGTATTGTTCAAGGTGGAATGTACAAAGATCTCAGGGAAAAGAGTGCTCATGATCTTGTTGAAATGGAATTTAGTGGATATGCTATAGGAGGTCTTAGTGTCGGTGAACCTCTTGAATTAATGAATGAAGTTCTTGATTATACTGTTCCACTTCTACCGAAAGATAAGCCACGATATTTAATGGGAGTAGGAAGCCCAGATTATCTATTTGAAGCAGTAATTAGAGGGATAGACATGGCAGACTGTGTCCTGCCTACTAGAATAGCTAGAAATGGCACTGCAATGACGAATAATGGGAAAGTTGTCATTAGAAATGCTAAATACTCGGAAGATTTTGGACCACTAGATTCAGAATGTGACTGTTACACTTGTAAAAATTACTCCAGAGCATACATCAGACATCTATTCAATGTTGATGAAATATTGGCCTTAAGGCTAACGACTATACACAATTTGTACTTTTTAATTAAGCTAATGGAGCGAATTAGAAATGCGATTAGAGAAGACAGATTGATGTCTTTCAGAGAAGAATTTTATAAAAAATATGGATATATTGAAGATTAGTAGTGATTTTTAGAGCAATTAATGTATAATATAATGTAGAAAAGGAGTGATAAGTTAATGGAGCAGCTACAAGCTTTTATTCTCCCAATTGGTTTACTGGTAATTTTTTATTTCTTTGCAATACGACCACAAAGAAAAAAAGAAAAAGAAATTAAAGAAATGAGAGGCAGCCTCAGGATGGGTGATGAGGTTATTACTATTGGAGGTATCCAGGGTAAAATAATAAAATTAAATGTGGATACTGTCACTCTGGAGGTTAGCTCAGCTAAGACAAGGCTGGAAGTCACCAGGTGGGCAATAGGTTCGGTTGTGAAGTCCAATGAATCTAAAAACCCTGGTAAAGAGGAAATGACTGATCTGTAGAAGGACTAACTTCCGTTAAGGAAGTTTTTCTTTTGAGTATCAAAAACATCTTTATAATATAAGGCGCTTATGCTATAATTACAACATTAAAGCTATACATAATCAGGAGGCTACTAATAAAATACATTAAGATCTTGATCAAGGAAAAGCTTAAAGACTGAATGCCAAACATTTGGCCAGTCTACTTGTAAGACTTCATGTAATGTTGGTAGCTAAAAGTGTGAACAAAAGCAAACTGATAAAGGGTAGTGGTTTATCCACTGCTTTTTATTTGAGGAAAAATGATGAGAAACAATAGTGTCACGTCTTATACAAATTTTTCTATTGCAGCAAGTCTGAATGGAGGGGAAGGTTATGAAGAATAAAAGTATCCTAATAGTCACAATAATTGTTCTGTTAGTGATATCAATAAGCTATATTGGGCTTAATGGTTTTAAACTTGGCAGTGCTGAATATAATGGTGCTAAAGATTCCATAGAATTGGGGCTTGATTTAGCTGGAGGAGTATACGTAGTCTTGGAAGCCAAGACTGATGCGACTGGTGAGCAACTTCGAAAGATGATGGAAGAGACTAAGGCTATAATTAGCACTCGTGTCGATGGCCTAGGAGTATCAGAACCCAATATTTCAATTGAAAGTGACAAAAGAATTCGTATTGAATTAGCTGGGGTACAGGATCCTGATGAAGCAATTAATCTGATAGGAAAGACTGCACTTTTAGAGTTTGTAACTTCTGATGGTGAAACAGTAATTACTGGTAAGAATGTCGTCGATTCAAAAGTTCTATTTCAAAGCAATAACCTTGGAGTAAATGAGCCTGTAGTATCTTTGGAACTAGATGACGAAGGAAAAGAATTATTCTTTGAGGCTACATCTAAGTTAGCTTCAAGAAGTGAGCCAGAAAACAAAATTATATATATAATTCTTGATGGTGAAGTAATATCATATCCAATGGTTATTGAGCCAATTAGGGATGGAAAGCCTGTAATAACAGGAGAATTTCAGCTTCAAGAAGCAAACAACCTTTCAACACTAATCAGAGCAGGGGCACTGCCTATAGAGATGATAGAGCTTCAGACTTCGGTAATAGGTCCAACTCTTGGGCTGGAAGCCTTTGATAAAAGTATTTTGGCTGGTGCAGTAGCGCTTGCTCTAATATTTGTCTTTATGATAATTTTATATAGAGTGTCTGGATTTGTAGCTTCGCTTGGTCTTACTGTTTATGTTCTAATCGTAATATTTGCTATGATAGGTATTGGGGCTAAATTAACTCTCCCTGGAATTGCCGGGCTTGTTTTATCAATCGGTATGGCGGTTGATGCTAATATTTTGATTTTCGAAAGAATTAGAGAAGAGGTAAATGTAGGTAAAACATTAAGAGTAGCTGTGGAATCAGGTTTTAAGAGAGCATTAACATCCATTCTTGACTCTAATATTACTACCTTAATAGCTGGTGCTGTGCTTTATTTCTATGGAACTGGCCCAATTAAAGGATTTGGTGTTACTTTAACAATTGGTATAGTCGCTTCGATGTTTACTGCCGTTTTTTTCACTAAGTATTTACTGAGACTAATGGTGCAGATAACAGGCAATAAAAACGTTAAACTATATGGAATATAAGGGGGCAAGATCATGAGAGTTATTAAAAATAAGAAAATCAGTTATTCTTTGTCCCTTGTAATAATCGCTATTGGATTGATTATGTTTGTAATTAATGGATTAAACTATGGTATTGATTTTACTGGTGGGACAATGCTTCAGCTTAGTATAGGAGAATTTGTATCAGTTGAAAAAGTAAGGGAAATAGTCGATCCGTTTGATACAAATGCAAGTGTAATACACACGGGTACTGCTATGGACGAAATAATTATAAGGAGCTCCAAAGATTTAAGTAATACAGAGACCTCTGAAATAGTTCAGGGTTTTGTAAAAGAATTTGGGATGAGCCCGACCAGTTTTCAGACACAGAAATTTGGTCCATTTATGGGCGAAGAAATCAGAAATAAGGCTATTACGTCAGTCCTTATTGCTTCAGCTTTAATGCTTGCATATATTTCATACAGATTTCAGTTTAAATACGGTGTAGCCGCGATTGTAGCACTTGTACATGACGTCTTGATTACTCTGTCTTTTTATGCAATCTTCAGATTGCCAGTAAACAGTTCATTTATTGCAGCTATTCTAACAATTGTAGGTTACTCTATAAATGATACAATCGTCATATTTGATAGAATTAGAGAAGAAATTAGATTGAATCCGAAGATGACATATGAACAAATAATAGATTCCAGCGTCAAATTATCTATGAGAAGAACTGTATTTACTACACTGACAACTCTAATAGCTGTTGTAAGCTTGTATTTTATCGGTGTAGAAGATGTAAAAGTACTCGCTCTGCCATTGCTTGTAGGTATGATAGCAGGAACATATTCTTCAATTTTTATAGCTCCACCAATTGTTTTTCAGTTAAAGAAGGGGAAAGCTTAACAGAATTGGGTAAAAATCATTATAATACTCTACGGAGGGATTTAAATGCAAAAAAATCTAATTCTAGTTTTGGTTCTTGCTATAATAATTGGAGTATTTGCATTAAGTAATGCAGATAAAGTAGAAATTGATTTTATTTTTACCAGAGTTGAGCTTTCGCAAGCTATTGTAATTTTCATAAGTGCGCTCTTGGGAGCGGCTTTAGCGACGATTTTTGGGTTTGCAAGAGAGCTAAAGACTGGGAAAGAGCTAAAAGAATTAACAAAGCAGATAAATATTTTAACTGATGAAAGACATAATCTAGAAAAACAAATTCTAGAAATTAAAGATTCACAGCAGTATTCTCAACCCGAGGAATACACGGCGCATGAAACTTTTGAAAATGTGGACGAGAACGATTTTTCTGGTAATTGAAGTGATTAAATGGTAGAATTTAGATAAAATATCTAAATTCTACTTTCATTTTAAAGGGAGAATTCCATGAGTAAGTGGTTAATGAAAAATTTGCGTATTGACATTGATAAAATTGCGCAAGAAAACAAAATTTCAAAGATATTAGCAATAATTTTAGCAAATAGAGGAATAGAAACAAAAACTGAGATACAGTCGTTTTTAAATCCAGATATCCAAGATATGTATAAACCAGAGATAATGAAAGATATGATTATAGCTGGAGATATAATCGAAGATTGTATTAAGTTCGGAAAGAAGATTAGAATTGTTGGAGATTACGATGTAGACGGAATTACCTCAGTGTATATTCTATATAAAATCCTTTCTCAATTAGATGCTAAAGTCGATTATGTGATACCTGACAGAATTCAAGATGGTTATGGCATCAATAATTTTCTAATTCTTGAAGCTAAAGCTCAGGGAATTGATACAATTATCACTGTAGACAATGGGATATCAGCTTTTGATCAAGTTAAGCTAGCTAAAGACATGGACATGAGATTTATACTCACAGATCACCACGATATTCCAGAGAAAATACCTGAAGCTGATGCTATAGTTAATCCAAAGCAGACTGACTGCAACTATCCTAACAAACTTCTTTGTGGAGCAGGGGTAGCATATAAGTTAGCTTTGCACATGACAGCAAGAATGAAAGTAAAAACCGACATGGATGAGATGCTTGCAATGGCTGCATTGGCTACAATTTGTGACGTTGTGGATCTTGTAGGAGAGAATAGAATAATTGCAATCTATGGCTTAAATGAGCTTAATAGAACAACAAATAAAGGGCTGACTGCATTAATCAAAGCTAGTGGTTTAAGTGAAAAGAAGCTTGAAGCATATCATGCCGGTTTTATCTTAGGTCCAACTCTTAATGCTTCGGGTAGACTTGACAGTGCACTTATCGGTTTGGAGCTTTTACTGTCAGATGATGAAATTTCTGCTGAGGGAACAGCATTAAGACTTAGAGAATTAAATGCTGAGAGACAAGAATTAACTCGCCAGGGAGTAGAAAATATAGAAAAGCAGATTGAAGAAAAATTATCAAAGAATGATGTAATAGTTGCATTTGATCCTGAAATTCATGAAAGTGTTGCAGGAATTGTTGCAGGAAAAATAAAAGAGAAGTATAATAAACCTACAATTGTTCTCACAAATGGCAAAAATGGAATAAAAGGTTCAGGTAGGTCGATTGAAGGGTATCATCTGTATAAGGAATTAGCTAAATGTGAAAATTTACTCGAAAAATTTGGTGGGCATCCTATGGCTGCTGGATTAAGTTTGAAAGAAGAAAACATAAATAAATTACGACAGCTATTAAATGCAAATATAAACATGTCTGAAGAGGACATGGAGCCCAAAATATATATAGAGGCTCCGTTGGATCCTGCTAATGCAGATGCATTCTTCATCAAGGATTTAGAAAAACTTGAACCATTTGGTAAAGGCAACCCAAGGCCACTATTTGGCTACAAAGGTCTTTCAGTTCTTAAAGCAAGTGTGTTGGGTAAAAATTCAAATGTTTTGAAGCTCATTTTGAGGAATAACAGAGGCGAGCAGTACGATGGAATAAGTTTTAGTGATCCACAGTTGTGGATTACAGAGGCAAGGCAAAAATATGGAGAAGCTGAGCTTGATAGGGTTTTAAAAGGTATATCAAATTCTTTTACTATCGATATAGTGTACTATCCTTCCATAAACGAATACAAAGGGAGACAGAGTATACAGTTGGTTATTAGCGATTATAGGTTTTTGTCATAATGAAGAGGGTGTTTTTATGTTAGAAAATCTGCTTCTAAGAATTGAACAATATAACCCAAATGCAGATTTGCATCTGGTCATAAAAGCATTTAATTTTGCTGACGCTGCACACGAAGGGCAGATTAGAAACTCAGGTGAAAAGTATTTCGTTCATCCCTTCCAAGTAGCGCTGCTTCTTGCTGACTTAAATATGGATACTGCAACGATAATTGCAGGTCTTTTGCATGATGTTATTGAAGATACTAATATAACTTATGAAAAAATAAAAGAAGAATTTGGCGAAGAAATAGCCGATTTAGTAGATGGGGTTACTAAACTTAAGAAACTGCAATATAAGACAAAACAGGAGAGCCAGGCAGAAAATTTGCGAAAAATGGTAATTGCTATGGCTAAAGATATCAGGGTTATTATTGTAAAACTTGCGGACAGACTACACAATATGCGGACTCTAGAATACATGACTGATGAAAAGAAGAAGGAAAAAGCTGTTGAAACACTTGAAATATATGCTCCAATAGCGCATAGGCTAGGGATTTCAAAGATAAAGTGGGAATTGGAGGATCTTTCTTTAAGATATCTCGATCCTGAGAATTATTATAGTTTAGTGGATAAAGTGTCAAAGAGACGCAAGGAAAGAGAAGCTTACATCCAGCAAATAATTGATGAACTCTATAGCAAGCTGGATGAGATGAGTATTAAATCGGAGATAAATGGAAGACCGAAAAACTTTTACAGCATTTATAAGAAAATGATGTACCAGGGGAAGGCATTTGAACAAATTTATGATCTAACTGCAGTTAGAATACTTGTAGATAATATTAAGGACTGCTACGGAGCACTTGGGATAGTCCATACACTGTGGAAGCCACTTCCTGGCAGATTCAAAGATTATATAGCGATGCCCAAACCAAACATGTACCAGTCTCTTCATACAACGGTTATAGGAGAGAAGGGAGAAATATTCGAAGTACAAATTCGGACATATGAAATGCATAAAACTGCCGAATATGGTATTGCGGCACACTGGAAATATAAAGAGGGATATGCAAAAGGCAATAATTTTGATGAAAAACTCACTTGGTTAAGACAGCTTTTAGAATGGCAGACTGATTTAAATGATCCAAAAGAATTTATGGAAACTCTTAAAATAGATTTCTTTACGGATGAAGTCTTTGTATTTACGCCTAGGGGAGATGTCATAAATCTGCCAGATGGATCTACACCGATTGATTTTGCTTATAGAGTTCACACTGATGTCGGTAATAAATGCGTAGGCGCAAAAGTTGATAATAGGATAGTACCGTTAAACTATAAATTAAAAAATGGAGATATCGTTGAGGTCATAACCAGCGCAAGTAGTAGTGGTCCCAGCAGGGATTGGCTTAAGCTCGTTAAAAGCAATCAGGCAAAAACAAAGATTAAGCAATGGTTTAAACTTAAAGAACGAGACTTCAACATTGCAAAGGGCAAAGAATCATTAGAAAAAGAAATTAAGAGACTAGGTTATAAGCCTTCGGATATTCTTGTTGATGATTGGTTAAAAAATGTTGCGAGCAAGGTGAGTATTAATTCAATAGACGACTTATACGCAGCTATTGGATATGGAAGCATTACGATAAATCAGGTTATTAGCAAACTCAAAGAAATATATAGTGAACACTTCAAACCAAGTGAAAAAGAGATTGTCGAATCAAAGATACAGAAAGCACAGAGCAAATCGAGAGGAACAGCTACCCATGGCATTATCGTAAGGGACATCGATAATGTAAAAATTAAATTTTCAAAATGCTGTAATCCCGTGCCTGGAGATGAAATAATAGGATTTATAACGCGGGGAAGAGGTGTATCTATACACCGTAAAGACTGCCCTAACTTGTCCACTATATTAGAGGGACAAGAGGAACGGGTTATTGATGTCAGTTGGGATGTTGAAAAGAAATCTTCATATAGCGCGGAAATTCAGGTTAGGGCAAGTGACAGACCAGGACTATTAGCTGAGATTGCGCTGAGAGTAAACGATGCGGATGTAGGTCTTTTATCGCTTAATGCAAGGACTGGGAAAGATAAGACTGTTATGATTAGCATGACTCTCGAGATTCATGACAAAGAACAACTTAATGAGCTTATGAAAAAGCTTCGAAGAATTGGAAATGTATTTGACGTATACAGAGTAACTGCATAAGGGAGGATTATATGAGAGCTGTAATTCAACGTGTTACAGAAGCTTCTGTGACTGTTAGTGATAAAATTATAGGTGAGATTGGCATAGGTCTTCTAGTTTATCTCGGTGTTGGAAAAGAAGATAAGGATGAAGATTTGAATTATATTTGCGAGAAAGTGTCAGGCTTAAGAATATTTGAAGATGAAAACGAAAAAATGAATCTATCTGTAATGGATGTTAACGGTGATATTTTGGCTATTTCGCAGTTTACCTTATATGGGGATGCCAGAAAGGGAAAACGTCCCAGTTTTACTGATTCTGCAGACCCACAAGTCGGTGAGCATTATTATGATTTGTTTGTAGATAAGCTAAGAGAAAGAGGAATCAAGGTAGAAACTGGAGAATTTGGTGCCCACATGGATGTTAAGTATACAAATGATGGTCCTGTAACAATTATTCTTGATAGCAAAAAGATACTTTAGGAGCGAATATAATGAATGTATATAAAATGGCTTTAGGAGTTTACGCAGCAAATTGTTATATAGTAACTTCATCTGATAATTCGGAGTCCATAGTGGTTGATCCGGGTGGAGATATTGATGAAATACTAAAAGTTGTTAACAAGTTAAAGACTACTGTAAAATTCATTGTGCTGACACATGGTCATGGAGATCACATTGGAGGAGTTGTGAAATTAAAAGAGAAGCTGGATGTTCCTGTCATGGTTCATAAGGATGAGCTTGATATGGTTAAGAGCAGTGCATTAAACATGTCTTCTTCGATGATGACAGGTGAAGCCTATTTTGATCCAGATATACTTTTAACTGAAGGCGATCAGATTTGGATTGGCGACGAAAATCTTGAAGTTATACACACTCCAGGGCATACTTTTGGTGGAATTTGTCTTAAGGGAGATAAGTTTTTAATTACAGGAGATACACTTTTTAAAGGCTCAATAGGAAGAACGGATCTATACGGTGGAGATTATAAGTCTTTGCTGTTTAATATTAAGACGAAACTGCTGGTTCTTGATGATGACATAATTGTCTACCCTGGACATGGTTCTGAATCAACAATTGGTTACGAAAAAAAGAATAACCCATTTTTAAGAAAATAGAAGAGAGTGCTATGATTTATATTGTTAACAAATCAAAATCCATCAGTTATCTTGAAATCTTTGAGCTATGCAGTGCTTTTTTGCCAGAAGAAAAATTTCATGAAAGTTTAGATGAAAATGTACCAAACGCTATTATTATAGAAGAAGAGAATGGAGAGTTTATTGCAACTTTAAAATCTGCCGATGGAAGCATCGTAAGCTGTAGTGAAAGAGCAATAGATACTGGTGAAGCTTTATCAAAAGCTTCACTTTTCAGATTAACGACAAAAAAGAGCATATATTGTTTAATGCACAAGATAACAGGAAAAATTTTGCCTTGGGGCGTTCTGACAGGGATGCGACCAATAAAATTGGTGTCGTCTTATATCAATAAAGGCATTCTTAATGAAGAAGTTTTTAATTTGTTAAAGAATCTTTACCTTATTAGTGATGAGAAAGCGATGCAAGCTCTTAATATTGCCATGACACAATCCCCTTTTCTAGAGTCATTTAAAAGAAATACTTATAGTTTATATTTGAGTATTCCATTCTGTCCAACGAGATGTTCATACTGTTCTTTTCCTTCCTTATCTTATAATACTTATAGAGATAACATCAAAGAGTATGTAGATAAACTGTTGTTTGAGTTGGAAAATATTAAAATTTCCTTAAGTAATTGGAATTTAAGTTCTATTTATATTGGAGGAGGAACTCCAACAACTCTACCGAAAAATGAAATGGTGAGAATATTAAACTTTATCCACAAGTATTTTGGAAGTATTTCAGAGCTAACAGTAGAAGCTGGAAGACCTGATACTTTAGATGCTGAGTATTTATTGCTATTAAAAGAGAATGGCGTCAACAGGATCAGTATAAATCCTCAAACAATGAATGATGAGACTTTAAGACAGGTGGGGCGAAACCACACTGCAAGAGATATCATTGATATTTTTGAAAAAGCTCGGATAGCTGAAATACAGTCTATTAATATGGATTTGATAGCTGGATTGCCTGGAGAAGGTACAAAAGAGATGAATCATACACTAAAAGTACTACGAGAGCTAGACCCTGACAATCTCACTGTCCATACGCTATCTATTAAGAGAGGGTCAAATCTAAAAATCAACGCTGAAAACCTTTCCGAAAACTCAGAAGATATCAACTCCATGTTGAGCTTAGCAGAAAAATTTGCTGTTGGCTCTGGGTTAAAGCCATATTATCTTTATAGACAGAAACACATTATGGGGAATCATGAAAATATTGGATACAGTAGACCAGGCATGGAATGCATCTATAATATAGCGATTATGGAAGAAAAGCAGACAATCATAGGTATTGGTATGGGGGCTGCGAGTAAATTCTATAATAAGTATTTAGACAGTCATATCAGGTATGCAAATTTTAAGGATTTTAAGAATTATATGACCAGAATAGACGAGCAAATAGAACACAAAAGTGAATATCTTTTAGAAATAGAAAAATCATGGCCTTCTGTATTGACATAAATGCAGTTAATGGCTATAATTAGATAAATTAAATACTAGGCTATGATGAAAAATAGTAATCGGATTACTTAATTTAAGAGAGTCGGTGGATGGTGAAAACCGATATTAAATTCTGGTGAAGACAATTCGGAGCCAGCGCAATTGCGCTCGTGAAATACGTTATTAGTTAAGTGAGGATTACCTAATTAGGGTGGTACCGCGAGATAACCTCTCGTCCCTGAATATCAGAGATGAGAGGTTTTTATTTTTTAAGGAGGTTGTGACCATGGGAGAAAGTATGGGAAATCTTAGAAGAACACACATGTGCGGTGAATTGAGAATTGAAGATGTAGGAACAGAGATAACCCTGATGGGCTGGGTTCAAAGAGAAAGAGATCTCGGTGGATTGATATTTATTGATCTTAGGGATACTACTGGAATTGTACAGGTAGTTGTAGATGACTCAGTACCAACAGATATTTTAGAAAAAAGCTCGGCTATTCGTGCCGAATATGTTATAGCTGTAAAAGGAAAAGTAAGAGAGAGACAGTCAAAGAATCCTAATATTCCAACAGGGGAAATAGAGGTTATTGTCAGTGAATTAAAAATCCTAGATGAGGCAGACACTCCACCTATTTATATCAAAGATGACGACAATGTTAGCGAAACAATGAGATTGAAGTACAGATATCTCGATTTGAGAAAACCCTCTATGCAAAACAACTTGAAAGTGAGGGCTAAGGTTGCCAAAGTAGTTAGAGATTTTTTCTATGAGCATAGCTTTGTCGAAGTAGAAACTCCTGTTTTAACAAAACCTACTCCAGAAGGAGCTAGAGATTATTTAGTACCCAGCAGGGTAAATCCTGGACAATTTTATGCGCTTCCTCAGTCTCCACAGCTGTTAAAACAGCTTTTAATGGTGTCTGGCATGGATAGGTATTATCAGATTGTAAAATGCTTCAGAGACGAAGATCTGCGTGCAAATCGTCAGCCAGAATTTACTCAAATTGACGTAGAAATGAGTTTTGTAGATGTTGATGACGTACTCGAAATGAATGAAAAGCTTGTAAAAAAATTATTTAAAGAAATTTTGGATAAAGATATTGAAACTCCTATAAAGAGAATGACATATGATGAGGCAATGAACAGATTTGGTGTGGACAAACCTGATTTAAGATTTGGGTTTGAACTGACAGATATCTCAGATATTGTCAAGGATTCTGGATTCAAGGTCTTTAGTGGTGCCATTCAGTCAGGTGGAATGGTAAAAGGTATTAATATAAATGGGCATTCAGACAGTTTCTCAAGAAAAGATATAAGCTCACTTGAAGAATTTGTAAAAACTTATGGGGCAAAAGGCCTTGCGTGGATCAAACTTTCAAAAGATGGAATAACTTCTCCTATAGCAAAATTTGTCTCAGAAGAAGAGTTGTCAGCAATAATTGATAGGCTTGGAGCTAAAGAAGGAGATTTAATTCTAATTGTTGCAGATAGTTTCTCAGTCGTTTCTGACAGTCTTGGAAACCTTAGAAACGAAGTTGCAAAAAAGTTGAATATAATAGATAACAACAAATACGAAATTCTCTGGATTACAGATTTTCCTCTGCTTGAATTCGACGAAGAATCTGGTCGCTACGTAGCTAAACACCATCCGTTCACTCATCCCGCAGATGAAGATATAGATATGTTGGAGACTTCACCAGAAAAAGTGCGAGCAAAGGCATATGACTTGGTAATAAACGGTGATGAGATGGGAGGAGGCAGCATAAGAATAAACAACTCTCAATTACAAAACAGAATGTTTAAAGCTCTAGGTCTTTCAGAGACCGAAATTAAAGATAAATTTGGCTTCCTGCTTGAAGCATTTAGATACGGTACACCACCTCACGGAGGAATTGCATATGGTCTGGACAGGTTGCTAATGTTATTTACTGGTGCTTCCAACATTAGAGACGTAATTGCTTTTCCAAAAACACAATCTGCAACTTGTCTGATGACAGGAGCCCCTACTATGGTTTCTCAAGATCAGTTGTCAGAAATACATGTTAGAGTTGAAGCTGACAATGAGTAATTATTTTGAAAGATCGTATCAACTGTTAGGTGAAGATGGGATAAAGAAATTATCGGAAAGCAAAATTGCTATTTTTGGCATTGGCGGAGTAGGCTCTTTTGCAGCCGAAGCTCTAGCAAGGTCAGGTGTTGGGAGTCTAGTTTTTATTGATTATGATGTAATTGACACAACTAATGTCAACAGACAGCTTCATGCAACCTCAAAGACAGTAGGGCTCAAGAAAACTGAAGTAATGAGAACAAGGGTTCTGGAGATAAACCCAGATATTCAAGTTGAGGTATTAAATGAATGTTATGGAGAAGATACAAGAGAAAACTTATTAAATATTTCGTATGACTATGTTATTGACGCCATAGATATGATATCATCAAAGGTGGATTTGATTACCAGTACTATTAGCATGGGTATACCTATAATAAGTTCTATGGGAGCAGGTAACAAACTGGATCCTACAGCTTTTAGAGTCAAGGATATATACGATACCAGGGTATGTCCACTGGCTAGGGTAATGAGACATGAGCTAAGAAAAAGAGGCATAGAAGAGTTGAAGGTTGTATACTCTGAAGAGCCGCCAATCTCTGTTAACTTAGGGGATAATTTGAGGCGAAAAGCCATTCCAGGTAGTGTTTCATTTGTACCTTCTGTTGCTGGTCTTATACTGGCAGGAGAGGTAATTAAAGATATAGCAATAAGGAAGGAGTATTTATAGATGGATCAAATAGGTTTTGTAACTGGATTTGTTGGAGAGAATAAAGTTAGGCTTGAAGTTAAGAGAGCTTCTGGGTGAGGCAGTTGTACTTCCTGCGCAAGTTCTTGCGAGGTTAAGCCGCATTATTTGGTGTTAAAAAACAATATTGATGTAAAGCCAGGAGACTATGTTGAGCTTGAAGCTATTCAAAAGAGCATTATGAAGTATATTACTATTATATATATGATACCTTTTGCTTTTCTAATATTAGGTATTGTTCTAGGAAGTCACTTATTTAGCCACCTGAATGGCTCAAGTAGAGATCTGTCCAGCTTTGGGATAGGGATATTGTTTCTAGCTATTTCCTTTGTCATTATTAGAATCATTGACAGAAGGTTCGCTAAGAATGAAGAGAATGTCATTGTGATGACTAGAAAATTGTAGGAGGGATAAAAGTTGACTGATAAAGATTCTCTGGTTGTCAGACTGAGACGTGTAGAAGGACAGATAAAGGGTATACAAAAAATGGTAGAAGAAGACAAGTTCTGCGGAGATATCCTTATCCAGATTTCTGCGGCCCGAAGTGCTCTGAATAATGTTGGGGGTCTTATTCTGGAAAACTATATGAAACACTGTCTTGTAGATTCACCTGAAGGCGAAGGTAAAAATATGGATCAGCTGATTGAGATAATGCTTAAATATACAAAGTGATATCTTGCCAGATAAATAATTGTGAAAGAGGAGGAATTTATGTATGGATTTTAGCAATTTAGCAAAGAGCGACCCAGAAATAATGGATGTCATTAATCGGGAAATTGATAGGCAGAACCGTCACATTGAATTAATCGCCTCTGAAAATTTTGTAACTGAAGCAGTAATGGAAGCAATGGGAAGTCAGCTTACTAATAAGTACGCAGAGGGCCTGCCCCATAAGAGATACTATGGTGGTTGTGAGATTGTAGATATTGCTGAAGAGCTTGCTATAGAAAGACTTAAAAAATTATTTGGCGCTGATCATGCAAATGTACAGCCTCATTCAGGGGCAAATGCTAATATAGCAGTTTACTTTGCTTTCTTAAAACCAGGAGATAAAGTTCTTGGGATGAATCTGTCGGAAGGCGGACACTTGACTCATGGGAGTCCAGTAAACATTTCTGGGACTTACTATAATTTTGTTGCTTATGGTGTTGATCCTGTAACAGAGAGGATTGACTACGATGTAGTAAGAGAAATTGCGTTAAGAGAAAAACCAAAGCTTATTATGGCTGGTGCAAGCGCATATCCAAGAGAAATAGATTTTTCGAAATTTAGAGAAATTGCTGATGAAGTTGGCGCATATCTTGTTGTAGATATGGCGCATATAGCTGGTCTTGTAGCTGCAGGGCTACATCAAAGTCCAATTCCTTATGCTGATGTAGTAACAACAACCACTCATAAGACTTTAAGAGGACCAAGGGGAGGAGCTATTCTTTGTAAGGCAGAGCATGCCAAAGCTATCGATAAAGCTGTATTCCCAGGAACTCAAGGAGGTCCTTTGATGCACGTTATAGCAGCTAAAGCAGTTGCTTTTGGAGAAGCTTTAAACGGTGATTTCAAAGAGTATCAGTTACAGATAATTAAAAACACAAAAGCTTTAGCAGATGGATTACTCGAAAGAGGCTACCGTTTAGTAAGTGGTGGTACAGACAATCACTTGATTTTGATTGATGTAAAAAAGAAAGGCTTGACAGGAAAAGAAGCAGAGGCTATGCTAGACGAGGTAGGCATTGCAACTAACAAAAATACCATACCAAATGAGACAGAAAGTCCATTTGTAACCAGTGGCATCAGAGTTGGTACTGCAGCAATGACTACAAGAGGAATGAAGGAAGAGGAAATGAAAGAGATTGCAGATATGATGGACTTGGCACTTAAGGCTGACAGCGACAAAGAAGCCCTTAGGCAACGAGTTAATGAACTCTGTGATAGATTTCCACTCTATTAAGTTAAGAGATAAAGCCTACAGGATTCTGTAGGCTCAATTTTTTTAGGGGTTGTGTACATTTAAATGGAAATAACAAACATTAAAGAATCAAGGAATTTAATTGAAGATATTGTAAATAATAGTATAGCTGATGAAATTGGCATTGAGCCTGGAGATATCTTGGTCAGTATAAACGGTACTCAGGTAAAAGATGTTATTGATTACAAATACCTTATTGCCGATGAATATGTGCTTTTAGTTATTGAGAAAAAAGACGGTGAGCTCTGGGAAATAGAAGTAGAAAAGGATTATAGTGAAGATATTGGTATTATCTTTACTAATCCTCTAATCGATAGAGCGAAAACTTGCCAGAATAAGTGCATGTTTTGCTTTATTGACCAGCTTCCTCCAAACATGAGAGATTCTCTATATTTTAAGGATGACGATTCGAGGCTTTCTTTTTTGCAGGGAAACTTTATTACATTAACGAACATGAAAGAAGACGACATACAGAGAATAATCGAATATAAACTGAGTCCCGTAAATATTTCTGTCCATACTACAAATCCTGATCTTAGAATTAGAATGCTTAGGAATAAAAGAGCAGGAAATATTTACGAAACACTTAAACGATTTCACGAGGCTGGCATTGAAATGAATTGTCAGATAGTGCTTGTGCCTGGTGTCAACGATGGAGATGAGCTAAACAATACGATAAACGACTTGTATTCGTTGTATCCATCTGTAAACTCTGTAGCGGTGGTTCCTGTTGGGATCACAAAATATCGTCATGGTCTTGATGAATTAGATATCTTCAATGAAGAAACAGCAAATATATTAATTGACCAGATAGAGGAAATGCAAAAGGAATATCTGGCCGACAAAGAGACTAGATTTGTCTTTGCCTCTGATGAATTTTTCTGTGTTGCTAAGAGAGTATTACCTGAATTTGATGATTATGAAGGTTTTCCTCAGTATGAAAACGGAGTAGGGCTAATGAAGTCTTTTTCACAAGAGTTTCATGAAGCGCTGGCTGAGAAAGAGCACTTTGATTCTAAAATAGATAAAAACATATTAATAGCAACAGGTAAGCTGGCTAATAGCTTTCTTGTGGAGTTATTGCAGGAAGCTGGCAATAAAATATCTGGAGTAAAGTTTGAAGTGAGGACCATAAAAAACTTCTTCTTTGGCGAAACTATTACTGTTTCGGGGCTTGTGACAGGTGGAGATTTAGTTGAGCAGATACCTGATTACCTAAATTACGATTCGATTTACATTCCACAATCTATGATGAAAAGAGATGAAGATATATTTTTGGATAATATGACATATGTCGAAGCAAACCATAAACTTGAGGGAAGGTTAAAACTTTCTCCAGTGGATGGAACGAAATTTATTGACCTTATTTTCAGGGAGGTGATGGGTAGATGAGACCTGTAGTTTGTATTGTAGGGAGACCAAATGTTGGTAAATCAACGTTATTTAACAAGTTGGCAGGAAGAAGAATTGCAATAACTGAAGATACTCCGGGGGTAACTAGAGATAGAATTTACGCTGAGGGGGAGTGGCTGGGTAAGTATTACACTCTTATTGATACAGGTGGCCTTGAACCTGAAAAAGATGACCAGATTATGCTTAATATTAGAAAACAGGCTGATATAGCTATCGATACGGCAGACGTAATTCTATTTATCTTAGATGGTGTTGAAGGTATTACTTCAACAGATAGAGAGATTGCTGAAATACTTAGGAAGTCGGGGAGAGAAGTACTTGTAGTTGCAAACAAAATCGATGACATCAGCAAAACGTCAAATATTTATGATTTCTTTGAATTGGGTCTTGGAATGCCTTTACCTGTTTCAGCGGAGCAGTCTCTCGGCATTGGAGATCTATTAGATGAGGTAATAAAATATTTTCCAACTGACAAAGACACCGAAGAAGACCAAGAAAGTATTCGAGTTGCTTTTATTGGAAGACCAAACGCTGGAAAATCATCATTGATAAATTACATTATCGGCGAAGAGCGGGTTATAGTTACTGATATTCCAGGTACTACAAGAGATTCCATTGACAGTTATTATGAGAGAAATGACAATAGATATGTATTTGTCGATACAGCAGGACTCAGGAGAAAGAGATATATAACGGAAAAAGTTGAGAGATATTCTGTAGTTAGAACTCTTGCAGCAGTTGATAGAGCTGATATTTGTGTACTTGTCATAGATGCTATACAGGGTGTTACTGAACAAGATACTAAAATAGCAGGTTATGCTCATGACAACGGCAAAGCTATTATTGTTGCTGTCAATAAGTGGGATATAGTAGAAAAAGATGGGAAGACATATCTTTCATACGAAAAAGAGATTAGAGAAACCCTTGGGTTTATAAACTATTCTCCAATAGTTTATATATCAGCTAAAACTGGGAAAAGGGTTGATAAATTACTTGAAATGATAAATACTGTAAGTAATAATTACAATCTAAGAATTACAACTGGAGTTCTTAATGACATATTAAACAAAGCTATACTGATGAATCAGCCGCCTTCCGACAAAGGAAGAAGAGCTAAGATATTTTATGGAACACAGGTATCTGTCAAACCACCCAGATTTATGATCTTTGTGAATGACAGGGAACTAATGCACTTTTCTTATATGAGATATCTAGAGAACCAAATTAGAAATCATTTTGGATTTCTGGGGACACCTTTAGTTTTTGAACTGAGAGAAAAAGGGGAGTAAAATGAAAGGCTTAATCGTAGCTGCTACAGCATATTTGATAGGCAGTTTTTCCTCAGCTTATTTTGTGGGCAAATTGTTTATGAAAATTGACATTAGAAGCCATGGAAGCGGTAATGCAGGAGCAACAAATGCAGTCAGAGTGATGGGCAGCAAACTGGGAGTCATTACTTTTTTGCTTGATTTTCTCAAAGGAATAATCGCTGTACTCTTGGGGTTGCTTCTTTATAAGGAACTAGGTGGTTATATTGCTGCTTTTTTTGTCGTCATAGGTCACAACTGGCCTGTATTCCTAAATTTTAAAGGAGGAAAGGGCATTGCAACGACTATCGCAGCAATGGCAGTGCTTGAGTTTCCCGTTGCTTTAATTAGTGTTATAACAGGTATAACTATTGCCATAATTACCAAATATGTTTCTGTAGGCTCCATTACTTTTCTTGTTACACTTTTTGTGTTAACAGCATCTGGATTATTTATTACAAATCCTTATCTAAATTTATTGACAGGATTACTTGCAATTTTAGGATTGTACAGACACAGACAGAACATTGCGAGACTAAAGGCTGGCACTGAAAATAAAATTGGCAGGTGAAAGATATGAAAATAGGAGTTCTGGGAGGAGGCAGTTGGGCTACTGCTTTGGCTATGCTTTTAGCTGGCAAAGGCCATGATGTTGAGATTTGGGTAAGAAGTGAATCTCAGGCGAAGGAGATGTCTATAAGTAGGACGAACAAGAAATACCTTCCCGATATTATTCTGCCAGACAGTATTAATGTGAATGTATCAATAGACGAGGTAGTGCACAACAAAGAAATACTACTTCTTGGCGTGCCTACAAACAGTGTTCGAGAGATTCTAATAAAGCTAGAAGGAAGAGTTGACAAAGAACAAATATTTGTTAATGTTGCAAAGGGGATAGAAATTGGCTCTATGAAGAGGATATCTGAAATAGTAGGTGAATACTTCCCTTATAATGATTTTGTTGTCCTATCAGGGCCTTCACACGCTGAAGAAGTTTCAAGAAATATTCCTACAACTATAGTCTCTGCTTCTGAAAAAAAATAGATAGCATAGTACGTTCAAGAAGTATTTACGACACCAGAAATTATATTGTATA
>JAVEXI010000078.1:0-5428 GCA_034004165.1 Gudongella sp.
ATATCCATTTTGTTTACGAATGCCATCCTTGGGACGCGGTATTTGTCCGCCTGTCTCCAGACAGTCTCCGACTGAGGCTCAACTCCGCCTTTTGCACAAAACAGAGCTACTGCCCCGTCGAGTACGCGCAAGGATCTTTCAACTTCAACAGTGAAATCAACATGCCCTGGTGTATCTATGACGTTGATCCTGTAATCTTTCCAGAAAGCTGTCGTAGCAGCCGAGGTAATTGTTATACCTCTTTCTTGTTCCTGCTCCATCCAGTCCATTTGGGCTCCACCCTCATGGGTTTCACCTACTTTGTGTATTTTACCAGTATAAAATAGAATTCTTTCTGTGGTGGTTGTCTTTCCTGCATCGATATGAGCCATTATGCCGATATTTCTTGTTTTCTCAAGTGATACTTGTCTTGGCACAATTTTTCCTCCTTAAATAACCTACTAAATTAGTCCCATCCACATATTAATGCAATATGAAACTTACTAGAATCTGTAATGCGCAAAAGCTTTGTTTGCTTCGGCCATTTTGTGTGTATCTTCTCTTTTCTTGACACTTGATCCAAGACCGTTTGCTGCATCCATAAGTTCTTTAGCAAGTCTCTCAACCATTGTCTTTTCGCCTCTGTTTCTGGCATAGGTTACCAACCATCTGAGCCCAAGAGTTTGTCTTCTTTCAGTTCTTACTTCAATTGGTACCTGATAGTTTGCTCCACCTATTCTTCTAGCTTTTACTTCAAGAACAGGCATAATATTATTCATAGCTTTGTAGAAAATTTCCAGTGGATCTTCACCAGTCTTTTCTTCAATCATTTTAAAAGCATCATAAACAATATTTTGTGCAATACCTTTTTTGCCGTCTAACATTATGCTGTTTATTAATTTGGTTACAACCACATCGTTGTAAATTGGATCTGGCATAACCTCTCTCTTTGGTACATGTCCTTTTCTAGGCACTTTTCTTCCCTCCTCAACTATATAGAGTAAATTCATTGGTACTCGGCCAATGGCCGCCGCGCCTCAAAATGCATCTATATTAAAGCTTAGCATTTCAAGCACTATTTCTTGACTTTAGGTCTCTTCGCACCATACTTTGACCTTGCCTGTAGTCTGTTGTCTACTCCGGCAGTGTCCAGTGAACCTCTTACTATGTGGTAACGAACACCTGGCAGGTCTTTTACCCTACCTCCTCTTATAAGAACAACACTGTGCTCTTGAAGATTGTGTCCTATCCCAGGAATGTAAGCAGCAACTTCAAGTCCGTTAGTAAGTCTTACTCTTGCGACCTTTCTCAGAGCTGAGTTAGGCTTCTTTGGAGTAATAGTTCTTACTGCTACGCATACACCTCTTTTTTGTGGTGAATTCGCTTCTGATTCCCTTTTCTTAAGAGTGTTCAAAGACATTCCAAGAGCTGGAGATTTTGACTTGTAGACTACTTTTTCTCTTCCTTTTCTGATAAGTTGGTTAATGGTTGGCATTAAGGCACCTCCTTCTAATTATTATTTAATAACGCAGCTACTGCTGCATTAATATCAATTCCACAAGCCTCACCGAGTTCTTCCATACTGTCGATGTAAGTAACCGGTACAGACTTTGACTGGCAGATATCTACAATTTCTCCAGTCACTTTCTTTTCTGCATCGAGAGCTATAAATACCATCTCGATTTCTGATTTTGCAAGTGCGCGCTTTACCTGTTTTGCACCTACTATTTTATCCTGTGTCTTCAACTTTGAAAGCACTTTCATAATCCTCCTTAAAACATACCAAAGATTATGTGGCCTTGTGACCACATAATCTTTGTGTCAACGGGAATATATCCAAGTTTACACACTCAAATATTCTAACATTAGAGAATCGCGCTGTCAACTAAATTTTCTTCAGTCTCATGTGCTTCAGAGTTTAGAATTTCTACATTCTTATACCTCTTCATTCCTGTTCCTGCAGGTATCAGCTTTCCAATGATTACGTTCTCTTTAAGCCCCAGTAGGAAGTCTTCTTTTCCTTTAATTGCAGCTTCAGTAAGAACTCTTGTAGTCTCCTGGAATGATGCAGCAGAAAGGAATGAATCGGTTGCAAGGGAAGCTTTTGTAATTCCAAGAAGAGTCACTTTCCCCGTAGCCAAAGTACCACCTTCTGATTCAGCCTTTGCATTGGCCTCTTCAAAATCTAGCACGTTTACAAGACTACCAGGAAGCATATCCGTATCCCCTGATGTTTCAATCTTGACCTTAGATAGCATCTGCTTTACTATTATCTCTATATGTTTATCGTTAATATCAACGCCCTGTAGTCTGTAAACTCTCTGTACTTCCTTAACGATATAATTTTGTACGCCTTTGATACCCTTAATTCTGAGAATATCGTGTGGATTTACAGAGCCCTCTGTCAATTCATCTCCGGCTTCTATTACATCTCCGGGCTTAACTTTAATTCTTGATCCGTAAACTATGCTGTAGTTAGCTTGTTCACCATCTTTAGAAGTGACTATAACTTCCTTACGCCTCTTCTTATCGTCAATATCAACTGTACCTGTGATTTCCGAAATAACTGCAAGTCCTTTAGGCTTTCTGGCTTCAAATAGCTCTTCAACCCTTGGAAGACCTTGAGTGATGTCAGCTGCTGCTGCAACACCGCCCGTATGGAACGTCCTCATGGTAAGCTGAGTTCCTGGCTCTCCTATCGACTGAGCTGCAATTATACCAACAGCCTCTCCAATATTAACTTCTTTTCCAGTCGCAAGGTTTCTGCCATAACAGTGAGCGCAGACTCCAAATCTTGCCTTGCAACCAAGTACGGACCTTACTTTAACTTCTTTTATTCCAATATCCTGAATGAATTCAGCCATTTTTTCATCTATCATAGTATTTTCCTTTACTATGACTTCGCCTGTTTCAGGATTAATTATGTCTTCAAATGCGTATCTTCCATCTATTCTATCTCTTAGTTCCTCAAGTACTTCTTTGCCGTCTGTAAATGCTTTTACTAGGAAATATTCGTCTGTTCCACAATCGATTTCTCTAACAATTACATCCTGGCTGACGTCTACAAGCCTTCTTGTTAGATAACCCGAGTCAGCAGTCCTTAGTGCAGTATCTGCAAGACCTTTTCTTGAACCGTGTGTCGAAATAAAGAACTCGAGTACTGACAGCCCTTCTCTAAAGTTAGACTTTATTGGAACCTCGACGGTACGTCCTGATGCACTGGCCATAAGACCACGCATTCCCGCAAGCTGCCTTATCTGGTTCTTACTTCCCCTGGCACCAGAGATAGCCATGATATATATATTGTTCATTGGGTCCAGACCCTCCATGAGGACATCGGTTACATCCTCTGTCGTCTGGTTCCAAATTTCAATTACCTTTTCATATCTCTCTTCATCGGATATAAGTCCTCTTCGGTATGATTTTTCAAATTTGTCTACTTCGGTTTCAGCTTTCTGAATCATTTCAAATTTCTCTTCAGGAACATAAACGTCACCCATGGAGATAGAAATAGCACCAACTGTAGAATATTTGAATCCCATTTCCTTGACGTGGTCAAGGATGTCAGAAGTTACTGCATTTCCGTGTTTCCTAAAGCATTTGTCGATAATTACTCCCAGAAACTTCTTATCGACTACCCTGTTGATTTCAAGAGAGTATTTATCATTTTCTCTATCTACAAATCCAAGATCCTGTGGAATGTGCTCATTGAATATAAATCTTCCCACAGTACTCTCTACGACCTTGCCTCTGTCATCTCTGTCAAGTTTGACTCTAACTTTAACTTTGGCGTGTATTCCCACATCGCCATTGTGATAAGCGTGCAACATCTCATTGTAGTCCTTGAACATCTTGCCTTCACCCATCTCTCCATCTCTTTCAACAGTCAGGTAGTAACTACCTAAAACCATGTCTTGAGATGGCGTTGTTATAGGTTTTCCATCCTTTGGAGCAAGAATATTGTTGGTCGAAAGCATCAGAAGCCTTGCTTCAGCCTGTGCTTCAGTTGAAAGTGGTACGTGAACTGCCATCTGGTCACCGTCAAAGTCGGCGTTATAGGCTGTACATACAAGTGGATGTAGTTTGATCGCCTTACCTTCTACTAAGACTGGTTCAAATGCTTGTATTCCCAGCCTATGCAGAGTAGGTGCCCTGTTAAGAAGGACAGGATGGTCTTTGATAACAGATTCCAGAACATCCCAAACCTGTGGTTTGACTCTTTCCACCATTCTCTTTGCACTCTTTATATTGTGAGCATGACCGTCTTCTACCAGTTTCTTCATTACAAATGGCTTAAATAGCTCCAGCGCCATCTTCTTAGGAAGTCCACACTGGTAGAATTTAAGTTCAGGTCCAACTACAATTACAGATCTTCCTGAATAGTCTACCCTCTTACCGAGAAGGTTCTGTCTAAAGCGTCCCTGTTTCCCTTTAAGCATATCCGAAAGAGATTTAAGTGGTCTGTTTCCAGGTCCTGTGACAGGTCTTCCTCTTCTTCCGTTGTCGATAAGTGCATCAACTGCTTCTTGAAGCATTCTCTTTTCATTTCTTACAATTATATCTGGAGCTCCAAGGTCTAAAAGCCTCTTGAGCCTGTTATTTCTATTTATTACTCTTCTGTATAGGTCGTTTAAGTCTGAAGTCGCAAAACGGCCTCCATCAAGCTGAACCATAGGTCTCAAGTCGGGAGGAATTACAGGAATTACATCGAGAATCATCCACTCTGGTCTGTTTCCTGACTGTCTGAATGCCTCTACCACTTCCAACCTTCGGGTTATTCTTATTTTCTTTTGTCCAGTCGCATCTTTAAGTTGAGATTTAAGATCTTTTGAATCTGCGTCAAGATCTATTTTCTCCAATAGAGACTTTACAGCCTCAGCACCCATCATTGCTCTGAACTTATTATGGTATTTATCAAGCATTTCTCTGTATTCCATTTCAGTCAAAAGCTGTTTTTCATACAGAGGTGTATCTCCTGGCTCAATTACGATATATGATGCAAAATACAATACTTTTTCCAGAGCCCTTGGGCTCATGTCAAGGATAAGTCCCATTCTGCTAGGGATTCCTTTGAAATACCAGATATGAGAAACTGGTGCAGCTAGTTCAATATGCCCTAACCTCTCTCTTCTGACTTTTGCTTTTGTAACTTCAACACCACATCTATCGCAAACAACGCCTTTATATCTTACTCTTTTATACTTTCCACAATGACATTCCCAGTCTTTGGTAGGTCCAAAGATCTTTTCGCAGAAAAGTCCTTCTTTTTCAGGCTTAAGTGTCCTGTAGTTTATGGTTTCAGGTTTCTTTACTTCACCTTTAGACCACTGCCTAATTTTTTCAGGAGATGCCAGTCCAATCCTTATGGAGTCAAATGTGAACACTTTGTCATTTGGACCTGCGTCCGATATATTCAGCTTATCGGGCGAATTTTTTATATCATCATCTG
>JAVEXI010000079.1:0-5384 GCA_034004165.1 Gudongella sp.
GACCACTGCCTAATTTTTTCAGGAGATGCCAGTCCAATCCTTATGGAGTCAAATGTGAACACTTTGTCATTTGGACCTGCGTCCGATATATTCAGCTTATCGGGCGAATTTTTTATATCATCATCTGTCTGTTGCTCTGGGTTTATAACTTTTTCAGTTTCCAAGGAGCATTCTCTCCTTTCATAGTTTTATACGAAGCCACTACTGATCTAAATCATCTTCATCTGGTTCTTGGAAATCATCATCTTCATCTTCTTCTATTAAGAATCCTGTCGGAATCTCTTCAGGTGATCTCTTTCCTTTTCCAGAAGTTCTAAGTTCTGTATCGTCTAAATCGTCATCTTCATCGCTTTCATTATCGTCTAAGAAAAGTCTCTCTTTAGACGAATCTTCTGTCAGAAGGTCAATATCCGTCAAATCGTCATCGGTAGACTCTTTAATTGGAATTTCTTCCCTCTGCTCACCCATAACTTTGATGTCGAGTGCCAAACTCTGCAGTTCTTTGATCAGAACCTTGAAAGATTCAGGAATACCCGGCTCGGGTATATTCTCACCTTTCACTATGGCTTCATACGTCTTAACTCTGCCTATGATATCGTCTGACTTGACAGTCAATATTTCTTGCAGTGTATGTGAAGCACCATAAGCCTCCAGTGCCCAGACTTCCATTTCTCCAAATCTTTGTCCGCCAAATTGTGCTTTTCCACCCAGTGGCTGCTGAGTAACCAGTGAATATGGTCCTGTGGATCTTGCGTGAATTTTGTCGTCTACTAAGTGGTGAAGCTTCAGCATATACATATATCCTACAGTTACAGCATTGGCAAATTCTTCGCCTGTTCTTCCATCTCTTAGCTGAATCTTACCGTTTTCAGGGTAACCTGCTTCTCTTAATGCATTCATAATATCTTCTTCGTTAGCACCATCAAATACTGGAGTTGCAATCTTCCAGTCCAGCTGTTTAGCAGCTAGGCCAAGGTGCACTTCAAGAACTTGTCCCAAGTTCATACGCGAAGGTACTCCGAGAGGATTTAATACTACGTCTACTGGCGTTCCATCTGGCATATAAGGCATGTCTTCTTCTGGAAGTATTCTCGAGATTACTCCTTTGTTTCCGTGCCTTCCGCACATCTTATCGCCAACATTGATCTTTCTCTTAGTTGCAATATATACCCTTACCATCTGATTAACGCCTGGTGGCAATTCGTCACCGTTTTCTCTGGAGTATACTTTAACATCTACGATTATTCCAGATTCACCATGTGGAACTCTTAAGGAAGTATCCCTTACTTCTCTAGCCTTTTCCCCAAATATTGCCCTTAGGAGTCTTTCTTCAGCTGTTAGCTCAGTTTCTCCTTTTGGAGTAACTTTTCCAACCAGGATATCTCCCGCCTTAACTTCAGCACCAATTCGTATAATACCTTTCTCGTTGAGATCCTTAAGCATTTCCTCTCCAACGTTAGGTATGTCTCTTGTAATCTCTTCAGGTCCAAGTTTAGTATCTCTGGCCTCTGATTCATACTCTTCGATGTGGATAGAAGTTAGAACGTCATCAATCACAAGTCTTTCATTGAGGAGTATAGCGTCCTCATAGTTGTAGCCTTCCCAAGTCATGAAAGCAATTAGCAAGTTCTTGCCAAGTGCAATCTCTCCGTGGTCTGTGCTCGGTCCATCGGCAATTATCTGACCTTCTTCTATTCGCTCATCGGCTTTTACAATTGGCCTTTGGTTGATAGTAGTACCTTGATTGGACCTCTTAAATTTCATAAGCTTATACTTATCTATTTGATTATCGGAATCTCTTCTTATAAGCACTTCGTTAGAAGTAACTTTTTCAACTGTACCAGAGTCTTTAGCTACCAAGACAACTCCTGAATCCTTTGCTGCTTTATACTCTATTCCAGTTCCTATTATCGGAGCTTCAGTAACTAGAAGAGGAACAGCTTGTCTCTGCATGTTGGCACCCATAAGTGCCCTGTTAGCGTCGTCGTTCTCTAAGAACGGAATCATAGCTGTACCAACAGAAACTATCTGTCTCGGTGAAACGTCCATATAGTCGATATCTTCAGGGCTGAAAATATCTGCTACCCCAGCTTTACCTCGTGCTATGATTCTTCTGCTCTCAAATTCGTGCTCTTCAGTAAGCTTTTCATTTGCCTGTGCAATTATAAGCTCGTATTCGATGTCTGCAGTTATATAGTCAATTTCTCCTGTTACTCTGCCGTTTTTAACTTTTCTGTACGGAGCCTCTATAAATCCATATTCATTTATTCTGGCATATGTGGTCAGAGAAGTAATAAGTCCTATGTTTGGACCTTCAGGTGTCTCAATTGGACACATTCTTCCGTAGTGAGAGTTGTGAACGTCCCTGACTTCGAATCCTGCCCTGTCCCTGCTCAGACCACCTGGCCCTAAAGCAGACATTCTTCTTTTATGAGTAAGTTCTGCCAGAGGATTCGTCTGATCCATAAATTGTGAAAGCTGACTGCTGCCAAAGAATTCTTTTATTGAAGCAACTACAGGCCTAATATTTATTAGTGCCTGAGGCGTTGCAACCTCAATATCCTGGATAGTCATCCTTTCTCTTACTACTCTTTCCATTCTTGCCAGACCAATCCTGAATTGGTTTTGCAAAAGCTCACCGACGCTTCTTAGTCTTCTATTTCCTAAATGGTCTATATCATCGGTATTGCCTATTCCGTAGAAAAGGTTAAATTCATAGTTTACGCTTGCAACTATATCATCTATGATAATGTGCTTAGGTGACAGATCTTTTAGCCTGTCTTTTATTGCAGTTTTTAATTCATCTTCATCAGGGTAGAGTTCCGTCAACTCTTTCATTAGTGGATAGTAGACTTTTTCTCTTAATCCTAGTTCTTTAAGTGAGAATGGAAGATCAAATGCTTCACTGTTGACAAAATTGTTGCTAAGCACTTTAATTTCTCTTCCATCGTCCATTAACACTTTAATGGTATTTATGCCTGTGTTTTCTATCTCTATTGCTTTTTCTCTGGATATCTTTTCACCCTTTTCAAGCAATATTTCACCTGTTACAGGATCTACTACATCATGAGCTGCCTTTTTACCAGCTATTCTGTTGTAAAGAGCTAGTTTTTTGTTGAACTTATACCTTCCAACTTTTGCAAGGTCATATCTTCTAGGGTCAAAAAATAAGTTGTGCAACAGACTTTTGGCGCTGTCCACTGTTGGAGGTTCGCCAGGTCTGAGCCTTCTGTATATTTCCAGTAGTGCTTCTTCTTCTGTCGAAGTAGTATCTTTTTCAAGTGTTGTAAGAAGCTGTTCTGTTTCTCCAATGAGATCTGTTATTTCATGGTTCCCGGCTATCTTTAATGCTCTAAGAAGAGTTGTTATAGGAACTTTTCTGGTTCTGTCAATTCTTACATATACTATGTCGTTTGAGTCTGTTTCGTATTCCAGCCATGCTCCCCTGTTAGGGATGAGCGTAGAAGAATACAGCCTCTTACCAGATTTATCTATTTCTTCGTTAAAATAGACACCGGGAGACCTTACTAGCTGGCTTACTACAACTCTTTCGGCACCATTTATGATGAAAGTACCGTTTTCTGTCATCAAGGGCATGTCGCCCATAAATACTTCCTGTTCTTTGACCTCACCAGTCTCTTTGTTGATCAGTCTTACTTTGACTTTTAATGGAGCAGAGTAATTTGCATCCCTTTCTCTCGCTTCATTCTCATCGTATTTGATGGCGTCCCCTATATGATAATCAACAAATTCTAAAATGAGATTACCTGTATAGTCCTGGATGGGGGAGATGTCTTCGAAAACCTCCTTTAATCCTTCCTTGAGAAACCAATCGTAGGAGGATTTCTGTACCTCAATTAGATCGGGCAGATCAAGTACCTCGTCGATGCGGGAATAGCTCATTCTGACCCGCTTTCCAAATGTTACAGGATGTACCATTAAAATTTCACCCCTCATTAAACTAAAATAGCCAAAAGCCTCAACTTTTGGTAATCACTTCATGCCGGTCGTCCTTATAACGAGTACAGTTTTTAATCTATTATACTTCGTTATAATCATTATTATGCAATATATTATATTATCATAGCAATTTTATGTTGTCAAATGTTTGGACAAAAAAGTTCATAAAAAAAGAGGCTTTTTTTTAAGCCTCTTTTCAACTATTTTACTTCTATGCCAGCTCCAACTTCTTCAAGCTTAGCTTTGATTTCGTCTGCTTCTTCTTTACTTGCGCCTTCTTTAACTGGCTTTGGAGCTCCGTCAACAAGGTCTTTAGCTTCTTTTAGTCCAAGTCCTGTAATTTCTCTTACAACTTTGATTACTTTGATTTTCTCAGCGCCAGCTGATGTAAGGATTACGTCGAACTCAGTTTTTTCTTCTTCAACAGGAGCTGCTGCACCTGCTGCTGGAGCTGCTGCAACTGCCATTGGAGCTGCTGCGCTTACGCCAAATTCTTCTTCAAGAGCTTTTACAAGGTCTGAAAGTTCCAGAACTGTTAAACTTTTTACTTCTTCAATTAAACTTAATACTTTTTCACTTGCCATTTAAAATTACCTCCGATATTTTTTATTTTATTATGCGGTTTGTTTTTCTGCTATTGCATTAAGCACAACAGCCAGTCCTCTGATTGTTCCTTGAAGGACATTTGCAAAGCCTTGGATTGGAGCATTTAAGCCACCAAGTACCTGAGCCACGAGAACCTCTTTTGATGGAAGTTCTGCAAGATTCTTAACTCCGTTGGCATCAATGACTCTTCCATCTACGATACCAGCCTTGACCTCCAATTTGTCGGCGGTCTTAGCAAATTCTGTCGTTATTTTTGCTGCAGAAACAGGATCGTCCTTACCGAAGGCTACTGCCGACGGTCCCTTAAGATATTCGTTGAACTCTTCCAGACCCAGTTCTTTGAAAGCAAATCTCATCATTGTGTTCTTATAAACTTTGTAGTCGACTCCAGCCTCTCTGTATTTCTTTCTCAACTCTGTAAGCTGAGCTACATTTAGACCACGATAATCAACCAACACCATTGATTGAGATGAACTGATTTTTTCTTTGATCTCCTCGATCAACTGAGCTTTTCCTTGTAGGGTTTGTTCCCTCACTATTGTTCACCCCCTGATTGTACTAAATAAATAAAGGTCTCACACGCAGACGCATAGAGACCCAAATTTTCGAAATTTGATAATTCTCACCTAGGTAGGAAATTAAGCCAAAGGCGCCTACTGTCTGCGGTAAATTATTTAACTGACTTTGAAAGTATATCAGACACTAGCTTTAGTGTCAACTATTCTGTAAGTTTTCCAGGATTTATTTTTATGCCAGGGCCCATTGTGCTAGAAATCGCTACAGTCCTCATGTACTTACCTTTAGCTGCAGCAGGCTTG
>JAVEXI010000080.1:0-5369 GCA_034004165.1 Gudongella sp.
AAAAGTAGAGGAGCATAATGAAGATTAACCGGATTATCCTTACTGATGACTCAACAAAGAAACTTCAATTACTTAAGTCTAAAACTGGTCTCACACCAAATATCCTATGTCGTTTCGGGTTAATACTTTCACTGCAAGACAATACAATACCAGACCCAATCCTTTATAAACAAGATGGACAAGAGCTATTACGGCACGTATTGCTTGGCGAAATAGATAATATCTGTATCGCATTATTTAAGCAAAGAGCTGCTCAGGATAATAAGGATTTATCTGATGAAAAGTCTTTAGTAGATTATTTTAGAGCTCATATCAATAGGGGGGCAGAACTAATATATAATCGAAGTAACTCATTAATATCCCTGTTTTAGTACAACAAATATGAAATACACATCAAACAAGGTGAAGCATATCGTATTTTTCAAGTAAAGGTTTAAGAACATTAAAAGTATAGCTTTCATTCATTGCCAAATAAGAAAATTCAAGCACACGTTCAAGCTCTTTTTTGAATAAGTTCTTAGAATATTTATCCATATCAAAATCGTTAGAAACATGCACTATAAAATCATATATTTCGGCTTTATCCTTGCCGGGGGCTTTACGTAATATCCGGCCTCTTCTTTGGACAAATTGCCTATAATTTCTACTGCTGGAAAGAATAAATGCTGTCTTACAGGCAGGTACATCGATACCTTCATCTAGACATTTAATCGCCGATAAAGCATTTATAATCCCAAGGCTAAATTCTTCCAAAATATCCCTACGTTCATTTCTTCCTTCTTTTGAAGTAAAAGGCCTTACGGACCACCCGTTTTCCCGTAATAGTTGATTAAGTTTATTAATTTGTCTTCTATGTACCTCTGGTTCATCCTCAACGCTGCCTTCTCCACTGTAAAAAAGAGTATGATTTTGTGGAGGTATTTCTTTTAGTAAACCTTCCAGCACTATTAGTTTATTTGAACAGTTTGAAATTAAACGTGAACGTTCTCTAAATAATTTGTCTAAATCAGGATTTTCCTCGTTCATATCTTTTGTCATAATTAACATGCCTATCTTTGCAGACAGCTCAAGATATTTCTCAGATTCTTCATTGGTTAACTCAACTAAAACAGGATAGTAGTTGTACTGAGATAAAATGTCGTCTTTGATAGCGTCTTTAAGGTCGTATTCGTATACAACATCACCATAATAGTCAGTTAAATGCACATTATTATCTTCTTTGATATAGTGAAATGGTGTAGCCGAAAGCCCTATTCTAAACCGCACATCAGGGAGTTTATTTTTAAATGAACTGCTGCCATGATGATGGCACTCATCGCCTATAACAAGGCATTTCTCAGGTTCAATTTTCTTAATAGCATTTTGAAATTTATCCCCTCTGAATGTTTTGTTAACAACTACAATTGCAAAAAAATCGATTGCGTTAGTTTGAAATCGATAGATGTTCTTGCTGAGCACTTCTTCCCATAGTGAGCTATTATCGTAGCATTTTATTGGAAAAATATTGAACATCTCAAGAGTCTCGATCCATTGTTCAGCTAGATTCACATACGGGACTGCGACAACAAGAATCAATTTGCCTGCTTCGGACACTTTACATGCGATATGAATTGCTGTAATTGTTTTACCTGCGCCAGTTGCCAATTGCAGTATTCCTCGCCCTCCTGAATTCTTCCATGCCTTTTGTGCTTGCTGTTGGTGTTTCCTAAGCTCATATTTATTATTTCCAATAAATAAAGGTATTTTCGGTTTAATTTCTTTGTGTTGATTTTCAGCTATTTTGACACGCTCAAATTGCTCAAAAGCCTCTAACTCTATTTTAAGGTCAGGCTTTTCACCTTTGGATGCAATAATATTTATATGTTTCTTTGCAGCTTCAGGGATACCAATTACAATTGTATCTTTTGCTTCGTTTTTCCACAACTTCTCGAAGCCTTCAATATGTGGTAGATAGTGATTCTCAAGTCCAGAGACCCAAGATTTAAAAACATTTATAGATTCATAATTATAACCATCAATCAAGGCATAAGGGGTTTCATTAGCAGAGCCGTTAAATACCAACTTGTTCCCTTCAACGTCGCAAATAATCCCTACTTTTTCATGGTACATGCCAACTTTTCTGAGTGCTACCTTGATTTCTAGATAATTATTTGCTATTAGCCATGAAACGGCATTCATTCTGTTTGAAAAAAGAGGATGATCTTGATCCTGAAATATTTCAATAATTTGTTCTGAAATTTGTTCTTTGATACTATTTATCCGTTTTTCATAACCTTCAACAATAGCACTATAGTCGTCATGTGATATTACACTGCCAACGATAAAGCGAATTTTACCATTATTACGGACAATTCCTGCAATACCTTGTGCTGCTTGAAAAAGTGAGGCAATGGAGAAAAAACCAACTGCTCTATCGTAAGTTATAGCATTAGATAGGGCCGGAATATAAAAATCGGTTAGAATATTATCATATTCAGTTTTATATACTTCTTTAATATCAAGCTGTTTAAAGCTCAACATCGCTCAAATCCGGTGCTTTGTCTTTTTCATTTAGAGGGAAATAGCCTTTTTTCTGCAACTCAGAGATAATTGCTTGTTCTTTTGAAAGAAGAGCGTTTTTATTGCACCAACCTTCGATAATCTCAATACCACCGCATGCATACTCTTCAAAAATTTCAACACACTCTTTTTCTCTGTTTGGTTGCAATATACTTGGGTCTTTAGTTTCTCCTAACGCAATCCAGAATATTATATCATCGTCTTGGTAACGTTCAAAGGTGTGGCCCTTTATTGGATCTTTTGTTTTGCTTGTAAAAGAGGTCTTACGTCCTTCGGAAAAACCTAAGATAGCTGCAAATATCACTAAATCTTTCATTGTAGGAAAGAGACTTCTACTTATATTGCTCAAATTTTGTATGATGTCGTACTGCTCTGCACTCATGCTGACTGATGGTAATTCCGGCATAGTTACCTCACAGATAATATCTTTGTTGTGTCATATTCCATATCATAGAAAGTGACTTGGTGGGCATTTCCACTCAAGTCTTTAATCATTTCATCCTTTGTTTCAGACTTACTTCCTTTGTTGTGCCTTACCAATATGTATTCTTTGGTAACATATTTATCTAGGATATCAGAAATATCTTTGCTTTGTGAGCTTGATAAAAGCATTACTACCTGACTGGCGCAATGAGGAATAAACTCTGCGGTGCTTTGTTTGTATAAATCGTCAAGTTGACCAAATGGTGAATCAAGCAACAATGGAGCTTCTGTCCCTGATAAAAAGTAGTCTGACTGATTACTTTGCCTATCTTTTGCAAATTTTATCAGTGCAACAGTAAACGCAAGACCAATAAGTTGGTTTTCTCCACTACTTCTTCCGGTTATTGTGCCAGAGTAGTCTTCCATTGTAATATTGTAATTCTCATCAAGCTTTATACTGACATTTTTTCTCATAATTTTATCTACAATATCTGAGATATATTTTTGAATAATATCAATAGCTCCGCTTTCTTCTTCTATTAGTTTATTTTCTAAAACGTCTTTAATAGCTTTAACATTATTTATTATTTGCGTAGCCTTTTTGAACTCTTTATTATTAAACTCATTTTTCTGTAGTTCCCTTCCTAATGACTCAACATTGCTCTCATGTTCATTAATAAGGCGATTACATTGGAATTCTTCTCTTTCTAGGGCAACAATATTATCTTTAAGTCTTATTCTGTTTGATTCCTTCTCTCTTATTGATTCTATATTACTTTCGCCTATTTCTTTATTGATACTTTCTAGCTCCTTTTCTAGGCGAGAAATACTCTCACCGATATAAGTAAGATCTTTGGCGTATCCAAAATATCTTTCCGGTGCGTTTTCTTTTTGTTTTTCAAATTCAGCTATACGTCCTCTTATTTTGCCTATTCTTGACTCAACAATGGCATTAGTTGCATTTTCTAACAAACTGATGACTTTTGTGTATTCGGGAGAGCCTTGCTCTAACGGACGACCGCAAATACAAACTTTATTGTTGGTAATATCTTGAATAAATGTTTCATTATATGGAGCAGGGATGATTCCTTTGGTTGAGGCCTCTTCAATAAAATCCTTTGTGTCTTCAGTGATCTTCTTTGCCACAAGAAATTTTGCATTTTCACTAAGCCACTTGCTTTGACTCAATTCTTTATTAGTCTTATCACTTTGAAATTTCTTTAAATCTTCTTCTGTTTTTGTACGTTTGCTATTTAATTCTTTGATCCTTGAAGCATCAACTTTTGATAGAAATCTATCAATATCTTTTATTTGCTCTCGCTTATTTTCGATACTTTTTTTGATTTCTTCAAGTCTTTGCTGATTTTGTCTTATTATTTCTTCTGAATGGTCTTTTCTTCTGCGTAGTTCATCACTTTGAGTACTTACTTTTACCTTGTTTCTTTCTTTTTCGTAATCTTTTAAGACTTCTCCAACATGCTTTATCGCTTTTTCAACGATAGTGCACCCCAGAATATCCCTTACAGCTGATTTGATTTTGTTGCTGTCCTTACCCGCAAAATTTTCTGCATGTTCTCCATCAAATAAAAAATATGGTGCCATTCCAGAGGGGATAATTGATTCAATGATCAGATTGGGTTGTTGAACAGTTCCTTCGTCTATAGGACCATCACCAATATTTAGCGACATATAGTCCATATGAAAAGAAGTATCAGCGCTGTTTTTATAGAATTTTCTTGTAGCTGTATATAGCTTATCCCCATGTTCAAACTCTATTTGCACAGACGCTTCTCTTATCCCTTTCCGTTCTGCGTCATTATTTATGATTTTGTCACGATGTTCAAATCTTTCAGTAAACTTATTATGAAAACACCAGAATAATGCATTAAGGATAGTCGTTTTACCTACACCATTTTGAGCATGTATCAACGTAACTGGTGATTCACATTTGTCTGCTAAATTAATTTCATGATGACCATAAAAACATCTAAAATTTTCAAACTCAATTTTTCTAGTGATCATTATTTGAATCCTCTAAAGACTCCAAATGCTTAAGTCCACTATCGATAATTCTCTTAATAATGTCTTTTTGCCCTCGTTTTTCGTTTTCGTCATAATACCATTTACGTTCTTTTTCAATTATTTCAAGGGCAATTCTCTGTATTTCTTCATTAAGAGTCATCATCATTCTCCTATAAAAAGACCGACATTAAATATTATCACAATTTGACTAATTGTGTAAAGATTTATAGTCTATAACCCCGAATTCAATAATTAAGTGCAACTTTTATAGTTGGTAATAGACGAGCCAGTGCGCTAGCATTGGCACGGCTTCCATTACCACATAAAAGGAGCACCAATGAGAATCTATGCGCACTTGACTCTGT
>JAVEXI010000081.1:0-3371 GCA_034004165.1 Gudongella sp.
ATCAGTTCTGCTTCTAGTGGTAGGGCAAGTGCTATTGAGGTATGTCTTCAAAGCCCCCTTAATGGGTATTGAAGAACTTTTATTCTTTCCAACGATCTGGCTATACATGCTTGGAGGAGCAAATGCATCACAGGAGAGAAATCACATTTCATGCGGGATATTGACACTTTACATTAAGAAGCCTTTGACAATGATGAAATTTAATATCATGAAGAATACAGTGTCTATTATTGTTGGTGTTTGGCTGCTTTATTGGGCTTACTGGTTATTTACTTATTCCCTAAACTTGTGGAAAACAAGCGATCTTCTCTATATACCTATGTTTTTTATGGAGTCTGCTCCATTTATAGGACTTTTGTTAATGGTTTTTTACGGAGTAATTGAGTGGCTTGACAGTATACAAATTTACTTAAGAGAGAGGAGGAAATAAGCTCATGGAAATGATGACGGTTGTTGGCTTAACGATTATTCTATTAATATTTTTATTGATGCTGAGTATTCCTCTTCCATACTGCTTCGGTGGAGCTCTAATGTTTATGAGTATATTTGGTGGAGTTGCAATGAAAAGTATGTTCCTTTGGGGGACAAATCAGCTTATAAGTTCGGTACTTCTAGCAAGTCCTCTATTTATCCTCGCAGGGTCCTTTATGGGGAGCAGCGGTATAGCCAAACGGCTGCTCGATGTTGCTGATGCTTTTGTAGGAAGCATCAGAGGAGGACTTGGGGTAGTTAGTGTTGTAACATGTGCACTGATTGGTGCAATATCAGGCAGTGGTTTTACAGGTGTTTCTGCGACTGGTCCGATCATGATCCCAAGAATGGTTGAACAGGGATATCCAAGAGGTTATGCAACCGCACTTGTAACAGTTTCCTCTGTGTTGGGACTACTTATCCCCCCCAGTGTTGTTATGATAATGTATGGTTGGGTAACTGAAACATCTATACTAGCGGCATTCCTATCAACATTAGTTCCAGGGTTACTTATTACGTTTTTATTCAGCTTAATAAACATAATATGGGCTAGGAAATTTCCACTCGTGTTAACCGAAAAAATGGAGATTGGGCCTAAGCTTAAGCAAATTAAGACTAGAACATTTAGTGCATTTCCTGCATTAATGATGCCAGTTATAATCCTAGGCGGAATTTACGGTGGTTTGTTTACACCGACAGAAGCTGCTGCAGTTTCAGCTGTATATGCAATAATAATTGGATTCCTGGTATACAAAACTATGAATCTTAAGAGTTTTTATAATTACGCACTAGAGTCAGCAACATCAATAGGCGCTATAATGACTATGATAATTTTCACATTTATGCTGAGCCAAACTCTAGTTATGCTACAGGTACCACAAAAGCTTATCGAGTTAATCTATGGAATTACAACAAATAAGATCATAATACTAGTCGTAGTCAACTTATTCTTATTCATCGTTGGTATGATAGTAAATGACACAACAGGAATGATACTTGTTGCACCTTTGTTATTGCCACTTATGGTTGAACTTGGAGTACATCCTGTGCATCTCGGAGCTATGATGGGAGTCAACCTAGCAATGGGAGGGATCACACCTCCGTATGCAAGTATTCTTTACCTGGGAATGAGAATAGGTAAGTGTGAATTTGCAGATATACTTAAACCAGCACTCATGTTCCTGTTCTTTGGATATGTGCCTGTAGTTTTCCTTACAGCTTTCGTACCAGCGCTTGCGCTCTGGCTTCCAGGATTAGCAGGATTACTGTAATCTTCAAAGGGATCTGAATTAATAGTTGAATCAAATGGTCTGAAATATTGATCAAAATATAAAGGAGGATGAAATGGACACACTACTTATTAGCCAAGAGCAAATCAAAGAGTTGATAACAATGAAAGAGGTCGTAGAAATCTGCGACAAAACCTTCCAAGGAATGGGTGAAGGGACCGTTATAAATCCTACTAAGGTACTTCTTGACCTTGGAGAGACAAATCCTTACCCCCCATACAAAGGTTTTATGAATGCAATGCCTGCCTACATTGGTTGGCAAGATGTTGCAGGTATTAAATGGGCAGGTGGAAACCTTGGTAAAAGAAAAGAAATGGGGCTTCCATACATTACATCATTGATCATGATGATCGATCCAGCTGTTGGAAACTTTACTGGTGTATTAGATGGAGAATTTATTACAAACTGCAGAACAGGTGCACAAACTGCTGTTGCGTTGAAGTATATGCTGGATAAGAAGTCAATTAAGATAGGCTTATATGGTGCTGGAATGCAAGGTCATACACAGACCTTGGCGATATCAGAGCTATTTAATATCGAAGAAGTAAGAGTTTACGACGTATTCAAAGGAGCTGCATTAAAGTACGCTGAGAACATGAAAGATGTTGTAAAGGGAGACATCATAGTTTGTGATAGTCCTGAGGAAGCAGCATCAGGAGATGTAATTATTGCAGTTACTCAATCCAAAGACAAGTTCATCAAGAATGAATGGATAAAACCTGGCACAGTAGTTTTCCCCATGGGATCATACCAAGAGTGCGATAATGAGTTCATATTAAGTGCGGACAAAATCATCGTTGACCATATTGGGCAGTGTCTCCATAGGGGAGCTCTTGCAGAGTTAAATCACGAAGGCAAAATCCTGGAAGAAAATATATTTGCAACTATTGGAGACCTGGCATTCGGGAACAAAACAGCCAAGATTCAGCCAGATGAAAGATATCTCTGTATACCAATAGGAACTGGAGCAATGGATGTTGCAGTAGCTGGAATCGTTCTACAAAAAGCCAAAGAAAAAGGGATTGGCGGAACCTATAAGTTTGTATAGCAACCAAGACGAGTAAATTAAAAAGGGAGGCTAAAAGATGAAAAAAAGAACACTAGCATTATTATTAGCAACTGTTTTAATGATCATGCCTATCATGACAGCATGTTCAGGGGGGTCACAGCAATCAGGTGGCGGAGATGGTATTAAAGAAAGAACCTTCAAGCTAGCACACATTAGACCAGCAGGGTCCAGTGCGGACATAAACGTTAATTTCTTTAAAGATGAGGTAGCAAAAGCAAGCGATGGCAAGTTGACAATGGAAATTTATCCAGCCAGCCAGTTGGGTGACTACACTGTAGTTATGGAGCGTGTTGCTATAGGCGACGTTGAAATGCAGATAGCACCACTTGGAACAAATATGAATAAGGCATTCGGATTATCAAATGCTCCCTATATCGTAGAGAACTGGGAACAAGCAAAAGAAACATTTAAAAGCGGTGGAACACTTGTAAATGCAATGTCTGCATTAATGGAAGAGAATGGTCTGAAGTTCCTTGCTACATACCCATTGTACTTTGGAGGTATTGCTCTTGTTAAAGAACCGGCAAGTCCAGAGGATCCTA
>JAVEXI010000081.1:3471-5235 GCA_034004165.1 Gudongella sp.
GGTGGAACACTTGTAAATGCAATGTCTGCATTAATGGAAGAGAATGGTCTGAAGTTCCTTGCTACATACCCATTGTACTTTGGAGGTATTGCTCTTGTTAAAGAACCGGCAAGTCCAGAGGATCCTAATGTACCTAAGAATATCAAGATCAGAGTACCTCCAATGAAGGCATATGAGCTTGAAGCAGACGTTCTTGGCTACCAAGCTACACCTCTAGCGTTCGCTGATACATTTACAGCTCTTCAAACGGGTATAGTTGAAGGCGCTATAGGTGCAGGCGCAGAAGGATATTTCTCAAACTTCAAGGATATAATAAAGTATTACCTTCCACTTAATGATCACTTTGAAATGTGGTATTTGTACATGAATCTGGAAGTATGGAATTCTTTATCAGCTGAAGAGCAAGAAGTAATCCAAACTGCTGCTAAAGCATTAGAAGACAAGAGATTTGCAGAAGCAGAAGCAGAAACAGCTGAATATGAAGCAAAACTAGAAGAAGCTGGCATAACAATAATAAGATTCACTGATGAACAACTCTCTAATTTTGCAAAAATAAGTAGAGAAAAAGTATGGCCGCAAATAAAAGCTGACTTTGGTGAAGAACTATTTGACGAAGTTACAGGTGGTAAATAATAGCTAACTAGAGTTAATCTCATTGTTTTTCATACCCCCTCAAAAACCGACATCCTAGTGATGTTGGTTTTTGTGTGGATAATGTATAAGAAAGATTGTCAAATATACATCAATTAAGTAGACAGCAGACTAAATTTAGATTAAAATTAATATTGGAAATTATTGAAAAATCTGCTTATGCAATGAGTGTCAAATAAAAATTATTATGAAGGTTGGTATATCCGTGAAAACAAGCTCTAAAATTGCGTATGATTACATCAAGAATAAAATCTTATATTGCGAATATCAACCAGGACAACTTTTGTCAGAAAAGGAAATCGTTGATGAACTCAATATGAGCAGAACGCCAGTGAGACAAGCTCTAAATATGCTTGCTGGCGAAAGCTTAATAAGAATAATTTCAAACAAGGGAATTCAAATTAGCAACATTTCAGAAAAAAAAGTCAAAGAAGTTAGAGAACTGAGAATTATACTTGAAAAACTCATTATTGAGAAAGCTGTAGATAACATTTCTGAAAAGGATTTTGAAGTCTTAGACAATCTTCACCAGAAGCTTTACGAAGATCTTGAAAGATCAGATCCATTGGGAATTTTTAAAGCAGGAAACAGTATACATCTATTTATTTCAGAAATCGCCGATAACGAAACCCTTACTAACATGCTAAAAATATTGAGAAACGATAGCAGTAGAGGATATATGTATTATTTAAAAAATAAGCTTGAAAGAGGAAATGACCAACAGAAAAGGGTAATAAAAGAGAAACTCAGGGAATCACATGAAGATATTCTTCATGCTCTCAGAGAACGAGATAAAGAAAAGGCAAGAGCAGCCATAGACAGAGACCTCAATGTGTTAAGCGATTATATATAAGTCGGATTATACAGAGAAAAGAGCAAACACTAGCACGTTGTTTGCTCTTTTCTCTTTAGATCCTTAAAAAATTAACAACAACAAATAGCTTCCTAACACACCCAGCATGTTTGCCTGACTTTATTTGTTGCCATTGATCATCTCCTAATTCTTCTCTAGATCCCCTAATACACTCATTACAGTACTCATAAATTGAAGATTTCCCCAAAGCATGACCCTGATTATATTTTCGGGCATAATATACTGAGAGGTCATCGAGG
>JAVEXI010000082.1:0-5108 GCA_034004165.1 Gudongella sp.
GTTATAGGAAGTATTAATCCGTTTAGTGAACCTGCAATTACCAATAGCTTCGCAGGTTGACCAATTGTTATAAATATTAATGTAGAAGCAGCGATGAACCCCATAATCCATTTATTAGAGTGATTTGAAATAGCTTTTGCAAAAGTTGAAATAAAGGATACAGAAGTATATGCAGCTCCGACTATTGACGTTAAAGCAGCTGCCCATATGACAAGTCCAAATATTTTGTATCCCAAATTACCAGAAGCTTCTTTAAAGGCGGATGCTGGAGGACTAGCTGGGTCTAATACAAACCCTTTCGAAACTACTCCAAGAATAGCAAGGAAAAGAAGCACTCTCATAATAGTAGCAATAATCATTCCCATATATGCAGATCTGTTAATTGAATCAAGGTTTTCTTTTCCTGATATTCCAGCATCAATTAGTCTGTGCCCACCCGAGAAAGTGATATACCCTCCTACAGTGCCACCGACCAATGTAATGATAGCAAGCATTGGAATTTCTTCTGGGACAAATGTTCTGTGAATGGCTTCACCTACAGGTGGAACAGTTGTAATTGCAACATAAGCAACTAATAAAATCATTATTCCGCCAAGTACTTTCGTAAGTGTATCCATTGCCTTACCAGCTTCTTTTGAGATAAATATTATAATGGCAAGAATTGCCGAAATTGCGGCTGCTAGTCTTAAATCGACTCCTAAGATTATATTTAATCCCATTGCAGCGCCACCAACATTACCTATGTTGAATGCCAATCCACCCAGTGCTACAAGAAATGCAACTATGTAACCAAGACCAGGTACTACTTTATTGGCAATCTCTTGTCCTTTAAGTCCTGATATTCCTATTACTCTCCAAACGTTCAATTGAGCGATTAGAGATAAAATAACAGATGTTAAAATAACAAATCCAAAAGTTGATTTTAACTGTCCCGTAAACACCGCTGTCTGAGTTAAGAACCCAGGCCCAATGGCAGAAGTTGCCATTAAGAACGCTGCACCAAGAAGGACAGATAAATTTTTGTTCTTTTCTTTAGTCATAATGTGACCTCCTATAAATTGATTGTATAAATTATTTTATACAAAGTTTCCTATATTCGTTACTGTAATACCATCAGATTCCAGGCTATCTCTTATGGATCTGACAAAATTAACTGCTTCTGGATTATCTCCGTGTACGCAAATTGAGTCAGCTTTAATATTTATTTCTGTACCGTCCACTGCAACAACTTTTCCTTCGCGAATCATTCGCTTGATTCTTGCAATTGCAATAGATTGGTCGTGTATCATTGCACCAGGAAGTTTTCGATTAACGAGAGTTCCATCTGGATTGTACCCTCTGTCTGCAAAGACTTCGTGTGCAACTCTTAAACCCTTTTTCTCAGCACAGCTCAAAAGATAGCTCCCACTTAATGCCATTATTATTATGTCTTTGTCAACTTCATAAATGGCATCAACTATTGGATCTGCAAGCTCAGGTGTGATGCAAGCCGTATTATAGAATGCACCATGGAGTTTTAAGTGTTGTAATTTAGTTCCATGTGCAGCAGTAAAAGCACTAAGTGCACCAAGTTGATATAACATATAGCTTCGAGCTTCTTTTGGAGTAATGTCAATTTTCCTTCGTCCAAATGCCATTAGATCCGGATAGCCGGGATGTGCACCTATCGATACTGAATTGGCAACTGCGAGCCTTACTGTTTCATCCATAATCAAAGGATCTCCAGCATGCCAACCACAGGCAACGTTTGCAGAAGAAACATATTTAAGTACTTCTGAATCCAGTCCCATAGTATAGGCACCAAAACTTTCTCCCAAATCAGAGTTTAAATCTACTCTGTCTTTCATAATAACACCTCCTTAGAATATTTAATAAAACTGACCAATTTATAATATAATACATCAAATAAAAAGAATCTTCTATTATAAAATAGAAGATTCTAAATATATAAATAATTAAATTTAATTAAAGCAATTATTATTGTAAATAATTACTAAAAAAACGTGTAAATACTACCAAATATTTGCAAATAAATATTTAAAATCATGATAAATACGAAAAAATAATTACACAGCCCATTCTCCATTTTTAAATATTTCTACCTGTTCACCTGATTTAGTTATTCCAGTAATTGTCAAATCTGAAGCTCCAATCATGAAGTCTTCGTGGCTAACTGAATCGTTTACTCCATGAATTTCAAGTTCGTCAAGGCTCATAGATGAGCCATTTTCAATACAAGTTGGATATGCTTTACCCAATGCCAAATGACATGCTGCGTTCTCATCAAACAAAGTATTCATAAACAGTATTCCTGCTTTTTCGATTGGTGAACTGAAGGGTACTAAAGCAACTTCTCCAAGGTATTTTGAACCTTCATCTATATCTAATAACTCTTTCAATAAACTCTGTCCTTTATTGGCATGATAGCTGACTACCTTTCCATTTTTAAAAGTAATTTCAAAATCTTCGATAAGGTTGCCACCATAATTTAATGGTTTTGCACTATATACAATACCGTTGACTCCGTATTTATAAGGTAGAGTAAATACTTCTTCCGTTGGCATATTTGCAACAAAACGTTCTTCTTTTGCATTTACACTGCTACCGCCAGCCCATATATGCCCATCAGGGAGTTCGATTTCAAGATTTGTACCGTTACTCGAGGTATAATGAAGTCTGGTAAATGCCATTTTGTTCAGGTAATTGACTTTTTCAGTTAGAGTGTTGATATGTGTTTCCCACTCTTCAATGGGATTATCCAAATCCACCCTGACTGCCTTAAATATTGCATCCCATAGCATTGACACTGCCTCATCATCATTTTTATCTGGGAAGATTCTCTTTGCCCAGTTAGTAGTTGCCATCGCAGTGACACACCAGGAGTTAATGTCATTCATGGTATAGTTCATATATTCTCTCAGAGCTATTCCTGATGACTTGTTGTGCGCAGATATCTTCTTTGTATCAATTCCCTGCAAAAGCTGAGGGTCTTCCCCTGAAAGGTAGAGAAACTTAGCACCTTTTTTTGCGTAATCTTCCAGAGCTTCAGCTTTCCATCTTGGAAAATTTTCAAATACTTCTAGTGGAGCATTTTCATATCTGAGTCTTGTAAGTAAGTCGTCAGACCAATTAATAAAAATATCTGAGCAACCCAGTTCATAAGCTTTTTTTGCAATAATTCTTACAAAAAAGGCACCGTCCACTGGTGCAGATATTACGAGAGGGTCTCCTTGTTTAATGTTTAAACCAATTTTTACAATCAGCTGTGCATATTTTTCTATTCTTTCGCTAAAAACTGACATCAAATCACCTCGAAATTAGAATGTACTTTTAGTGTACCTAAAAAATAAGAGGATGTAAACGAATTAATCTAAATCAGTCATTTAAATTATTGGTGATTAAAGAGTTTGAATTAAACGGAAGATGTAGTATATTTAGTATCAGAAGATGAATTTCTGTCAGGAGGAATACTAATGAAGCTTTCTAAGGCAACTGCTCGTATGACTATTATATTTTTTAACCTTGGAGTTATTATACTCGTAATGGGCGTTGGGATGAATAATAAACTTGTTGTTTCTACAGCTTCTGTTTTATTTGGAGCTGCCTTTATCGTCAGGTTTTATATGCTGAGATGTCCTCACTGTGGGCACCCTGGACCTATTCCAAAGTGGAAGGGAAATGATTCTGTTATTTGCAGAAAGTGTGGCGAAAAAATAGAATATCAATAAAAAAAATACCGGTTGAATGAACCGGTATTTTTTTATATGGCTATCCGTAAAAATTCCCATCTTTCTCCCGAAGATATTCTAATTCTTCGGGGGTTGACTCTCTTCCTAAGTCTTCATTTTGGTAAGGATAACGACCAAATTTATCCAAAACTTCCTTGTGTAGTCTCTCGAAATATAATGTAGATCCACCATCGTCAAGTTCTTCGTAGTACTTTAGTGCCCAGTCATGCAGAGGAATAGACTCTGAATGCATAAAAGGCAGAAGAATAAACTTCTTTTCTTCTGCAGAAAGCAAGTTATACTCTGAGTGCATAACAACTTCCTGCGACAAGGCTATTGCCATTTTGTCCTGAGTGTAAGTTCTTATATCATTTCTGAACATATTTCTTGAGAATTGATCCAGAACTATTATTTCAGCAAGTCTTCCCTTTATGCTGCTCCTCCAGTTTACTAAAAGTCCCTCTGAAGCAGCTTTCCATGTATCGAGAAATTCTGTTCTAATCTTTTCGTCAAATTCCTCGTTTTCATCGAATTGAAGTGGTATGTGCTCTGGGTCAAACCAGAAATCTAGCACTTCTTTCCAAGTTTTTATAGACATAATATCAGCCTTTCTATATAGATTTTGTACATATATACCTGACATTATAGCCAGTCAATCAATTATATTGAGTAAACCAGATGCTCAAATTTATAATAATGCTATAATGTAATAAAGATAAAAGGGAGGTTTTGTTATGAAAGAGAGAAATTATACAAATGAGCAGCTATCTAAAATGCTTTATGATTCTTTAAAAAGTAGGATTCCTATGGATCCTATAAGCGATATTGATGAAGAAGTGACAGTGGAAGACGCTTATGACATACAACTTAGGAATGTTGAAAGAGCATTAAATGATGGAGAGATAATTACTGGGAAAAAAGTAGGACTTACTTCAAAAGGAATGCAAGAACTATTGGGGATAACAGAGCCTGATTATGGTCATCTTTATGCGAGCACTGAAGTTGCTAATGATGGGACTGTACTAATGAGTTCTGTAATAAGGCCTAAAGTAGAAGGAGAAATAGCTTTCGTTTTGAAGGAGTCTTTAATAGGTCCTGGCATTACAGTTGATGAGGTCTATCGCTGTACTGACTATGTTTGTGGAGCGATTGAAATCGTTGACAGCAGAGTCAGAGATTGGAAAATTAAACTTGTGGATACAATTGCCGACAATGGATCGAGCTCATTATATATTTTGGGAGACAAGAAAATGCATCCTAACGAGTTATCGCTAGTTGATGAGAAAATGACTCTGTATAATAATGGTGAGATTGTAAATGAAGGAACAGGAGCAGAGGTTTTAGGAAACCCAGCAATAAGCGTTGCCTGGCTTGCAAACA
>JAVEXI010000027.1:0-24549 GCA_034004165.1 Gudongella sp.
ATGAGAAAGAAATAATATCACCTCGTTAGATCAAATATCTATATCCCTTTTAGTATTACTTTTCTTTCATCTGCATATCTGACTAAGTCTTTGGCTTTCTCCATGTGTACAAACCTCGCATCGACAAAACCCTCTTTTCTCTGAGGAACACAATCCATTGAGCTAGTCTTCATTAGATACCAATGAACTGTTTTATATACTACTTCGTCTTCGCGAAGATTCTTATATTTATAGTTTACTTCTCCGATATATTCTAATATCTCTCCTCTTACACCTGATTCTTCCAGCACTTCCCTCAATGCTGCTGTAACAAAGGTCTCTCCCTTTTCCAGTCTCCCTTTAGGCAAAACCCAGTCGCCATTATACTTTTTTAAAAGGAGAACAGCATTTCCAAATATAACAACTCCCCCTGAGCTGATCTCTATCATTGTTACCACTCCTAATTGCCATTTTTCAATCGCATTAAAATAATTATACACTATTTTAGCGCTATTATGTATTGAATTTCAGAAATAATAGCGTATTACACTATATGTTGATATAATAAAAACATCAACTTTAAGGAGGAAACTATATGGAAATTGAAATGAATAGCATCGTTGAGAAGCTTGTAACTCTTCTTAGAATTCCAAGCCCAACCGGAAATACAAAAGCAGCAATTGAGTATGTAGATTCTCTATTTAAAGAACTGGCTATTAAGACAGAGCTCACCGAAAAAGGAGCACTTATAGCCACTATTCCTGGGAAAAACACTGATAAATCAGTAGTATTTTCAGGTCATGTGGATACTCTTGGTGCAATGGTTAAAGAAATTAAAGGAAACGGCAGACTAAAAATGTCACAGCTTGGCGGTTATGTTATGGCTACTGTTGAAGGCGAGCACGTGGAGATAACCACGCTGGAAGGAAAAACTTATACTGGAACAGTTTTAATAACAAAGGCTTCTTCACACGTTCATGGCGATGATACCAGAACAACAGAGAGAAATACTGATAATATGGAAATCAGGCTTGATGAACTGGTATCTACAAAAGAAGATGCTGAGAAACTAGGAATTCAAGTCGGAGATTTTATAAGCTTTGACCCAAGGGTAGTTGTAACCCCTTCAGGCTTTATTAAATCAAGGCACCTAGATGACAAAGCAGGAGTAGCTACAATATATGGAATTGCTAAAGAGATTATGAACAAGGGAATTACGCCAAACTATACTACTCATTTCTTCATCAGCAACTATGAAGAAGTTGGCCATGGCGCATCTGCAGCAATACCAGAGAATACGTTTGAGTTTATAGCAGTTGATATGGCTGCGCCAGGCGAAGGCCAGACTTCGGACGAATTCTCAGTTACTATATGCGCAAAGGACAGTTCTGGTCCATACGATTTAGAAATCAGGAAGAGACTGACTGAACTGGCTAAAGAAAATAATATAGACTACAAAGTAGACATTTACCCCTACTATGGGTCAGACGGTTCTGCTGCCCTCAGGTCGGGATACGACATAAAGGTTGGTCTCATAGGTCCAGGGGTAGATTCCTCACATTCCTATGAGAGAACTCATCGTGACGCGATTGAAGATACCATAAAACTTGGACTAGCATACCTTACCCAGTGATATTAATAACCCCTGAGATTATTTCAGGGGTTATTTCTTTGCTAATCCTATGAGTAAATCGCTTAATAAATGCGTATCATGCCTGATGTAGTCATTTCTTATATCTACGAGATTTCCTTCTATTAGTTTGATTTTCCGCTGTTTAAGCTCGATTTCATCTTGTAATGTAATATATACTGGCTCGGCACCATCTGTAACATATTTGGTAAGTACTTCTGTAGGTATTTTCTCTGTATTTGCGATAACATAGTCTATGAATCCTTCTACAGAATGCTTTATTATTGCGTCTACGTGATCAAATACACCATACCTATCTGTCTCCCCAGGCTGAGTCATTACGTTGCAGACATAAACCGTTGGAGCTTTTGCCTTGTTGATGTGAAGAACCATATTTTTAACCAGCAAGTTTGGAATCACAGATGTATAAAGGCTTCCAGGTCCAAGAACAATTAAGTCAGCTTCTTTAATGGACTTAACAGCTTCGACAAGCGGATATGATCTTTCCGGAGTCATTGACATCTGAGCAATCCTTGTATTTCTCTCTCTGACTATGGATGGTATCTTCGACTCTCCTTCGGCAAGAGTTCCATCCTCTAAAGATGCGATAAGTTTGGCATCTGCCAGGGTTACTGGGAGTACCTTCCCAGTTATCGATAATACATTGCTAGTCTCTTTTATAGCAGTTTCAAAACTTCCGTGTATCTCATTCATAGCTGCAATAAACAGATTGCCAAAGTTCTGACCGCTGAGTTCTCCGTCAGAAAATCTGTGGTTCAGCAATTGGGACATAGTCGGCTCTGTATTTGCAAGAGCCAGAAGGCAAGATCTAATGTCTCCTGGCGGAAGCATTCCCAGGTCTTCTCTAAGCCTCCCACTGCCTCCTCCGTCGTCTGCTACTGTTACAATAGCTGTAATGTTCTCTGTCTTCTCCTTCAATCCCCTCAACAGAACTGACAAGCCTGTTCCACCGCCTATGACGACCACTTTTGGCTGTGGATTCATAATATCTAAAAACTTTTCCATGTTAAAGATCCCTTCGATTTCATTTTAATATGTCTCTATGATTGGCCATTGCTCGATGTCCGTTTGCCTTTAGCAGTCCAGCTATCCACTCTGCAATAGCTACTGATCTGTGTTTCCCACCTGTACACCCAATCCCTATTACAAGTTGAGTCTTACCCTCTTGGATATAATACGGTATAAGAAATTCCAACATCTCCATCACCTTTGATATAAAAGTCTGAGTCTGAGGCCATTTAAATACATAATCTCTGACCTGGATGTCTTTACCAGTAAATTCTTTTAGCTCAGGGATATAAAATGGATTTGGGATAAAACGGACGTCAAGGATTAAATCTCCGTCGAGAAGTATGCCATGCTTAAATCCAAACGACGTCACCGATACAGAAAGCCTGCTGGATTCTTCACCCTCAACGAATATCTTAGTCATTTCTTCTCTCAGCATTCCAATGTTCAGTTTCGATGTATCTATAATATAGTCTGCTCTTTCCTTTACTTCTTTAAGAATCTTTCTCTCTTCATTGATTCCTTCCATCAGATTTCCTTCAGGACTTAAAGGATGAGGTCTCCTCAATTCCTTGTATCTCTTTATGAGTGTATCGTCCGAAGAATCAAGGAATAGAATCTTGTATCCTATATTGAGTTCAGTAAGCTGCCCAAGACCCTGAAAAAGAGACTCAAAGAATTCTCCGCCTCTGATATCAACGACTATGGCGACCTTCTTAATTTCTTTTGTAGACTTATAGGTCAGTTCAGCAAACTTTGAAAGCAACGCAGGAGGCAGATTGTCCATGCAGTAATAACCCATGTCCTCCATAACTTTCATAGCTTGTGATTTGCCTGCTCCTGACATACCCGTTATGACTACAAATTCCAATCCGTTCACCCTTTCTTGCTCAATCTTCTCTGATATTTATTATTCTATTTAAATCGATTCCCGATTCAATTGCTTTTCGCATCCCTTCTTCGGCTGAACCTACATCTGAAGGTTTGTGTGCGTCGCTGTTTATATAAAGCTTCACTGGAATGTCCTTTATCCTCTTTAAGCTCTTAACAGACAACTGACTGTGCTTTGAGCTGATTTCCAGTGCTGTACTATATTTTACAGCACACTTTGCAACTTCTACAATCTCTATCTCAGCTTTTGACCCTGGATGCGTTATTATGTCGATGGGATACTTCTCAATTGCTCTAATATATGCTTTTGTCATTTTTTCTATAGCATTTTCTTTGAGATTTCCAAAGACTTTAGAAAGTTGAGGCATAATATATAAACTATTTATGTCTGATAATTTATTCGGTGTAGCTCCATAATGATAACCCATCAGCAATAAATCGAGCTTTTTTATGAGACTATCATCTACATCTAACTCACCGTCCAAGCCTATGAGATTTGCCTCCAACCCCAGAAGGATTTTAAGGCCCTTTGGCCCATAAATCTGATTGAGTCTTTCAATCTCTTCTCTCATGTACTTTATGTTTTCAGTTCTCAATCCATAAAGATAATGCCCTGGCCCATGCTCGCTGATCACCAGAGTATCAAGTCCCTTTTCGAAGGCAACTCTTGCATTTTCTTCTATAGTACCAGTCGCATGAGTGCCTCTTTTTTTATACCCACTGCTGAAAACAGTATGCGTATGATAATCTCCTTTGAGGATTATCATTTATCTTCACCTGCAAGTTTGATTTCGAGTTCTAACTCTACACCATATTTATCTCTTACAGTCTTTCTGATAACCTGTATTAGTTCCAGTACTTCGTTGCAGTTCGATTTTCCCCTGTTGACCACAAACCCACAGTGTTTTTCCGAAACCTGTGCATCTCCATGCCTTAAACCTCTCAGACCTGAATCATCAATCAGTTTCCCAGCAAAATATCCCTCAGGTCTTTTGAAAGTACTTCCTGCACTCGCCATTTCCAGTGGTTGTTTTGTAGTCCTTTGTACAGTCAGCTCTTTCATTTTAGCTTCTATTACTTCGTAATCAGCTTCCTTAAGTTCCATCGTAATATCCAGCACGATTAAGTCATCAGATTTTACTCTGCTGTTTCGGTATGAAAAATTCATTTCTTCATTTGTGAAAATAGAAATATTGCCAAATTTATCAATAACTCTTACGGACTTTACTACATCCTTCATTTCTCCACCATAGGCACCTGCATTCATAGAAATTGCGCCACCTATTGTACCTGGAATTCCACTGGCAAATTCAAGACCTGAAAGAGACCCTTTTAGCGCTTGTTTACTGACGGCTGTCAGTAGAGCCCCTGATTGTGCCCTTACAAAATTGCCATCAACAACTATTGAGTCATAACCGTCATTAATTTTAATTACAACACCTCTGATCCCACCGTCTCGAACCAACAGGTTTGAACCATTACCCATTATAAAAAGAGGTAAATTCTCTTCTCTTACAACTCTAAGAGCTTTAACCAATTCTTCTTCAGATGTAATTCTGATTAATACATCTGCAGGCCCTCCAATTTTAAAGGAGGTATGTTTCTCCATTGCTTCGTCAAATCTAATATCTAGGAAATCATATTTGAGAAAAATATCTCTATAACTATTCATTATCAGCGTTCACCCTTCTTGATATATGCTTTTCACAGATATTATACCATACTGATGTTAAAAGACCATAAAAAAGCTACCGCTGAAGCGGTAGCTTTTTGAAGTGATTAACTTTTAATTAATCTCTTGCCATTCTTCTGTAGGAATCGTATCTTGCCTTGGCAGCAACTTCTGCAGCCTTGAACAGTACTTCTGCTTCCTCAGGGAATGAAAGTTTTAATGAAGTGTATCTTACTTCTGACTCAAGGAAATCTGTAACTGGCTTTGTAGGCTCTTTTGAATCTAATGTGAAAGGATTCTTGCCTTCGTCAGTTAATCTTGGGTCAAATCTGTACAGGTGCCAGTAGCCAGTTTCAACTGCAAGTTTTTCCTGACTGATTGTTGTTCCCATACCAGTCTTGATTCCGTGGTTTATACATGGAGCGTATGCGATAACCAGTGATGGTCCGTCATAGCTTTCTGCTTCTTTTAAGGCTTTAAGCGCATGGTTCATGTTAGCACCTATAGCAATTTGTGCAACATAGACATAACCATAAGTAGCAGCTATCATACCTAAGTCTTTCTTTCTTATCTTCTTACCTGAAGCTGCAAATTTAGCTACTGCAGCCGTTGGAGTTGCCTTAGATGACTGTCCTCCAGTATTAGAGTAAACTTCTGTATCAAGTACAAGAACGTTTACGTCTTCACCTGAAGCAAGTACGTGGTCTAGACCACCAAATCCAATGTCGTATGCCCATCCGTCTCCACCGAATATCCACATTGATCTCTTTATGAGATAGTCTTTTAATTCAGCTATTAATGCCAAAGCTTCATTTGCTTTTTCATTGTCAAATTTTGCATCTAGTCTTGGAATAATCATTCCTGCAGCTGCTTTTGTAACAGCTACATCATTCATTCCTGCAAGCCAGGATTCGAAATGCTCGTTTAATTCTGATTCAACATTTTCAGCTAAGAAGTCTTCCATTGCAAGCTTGATTTTCTCTCTGATTTTCTTAACTGCTACTGCCATTCCATAGCCATACTCAGCGTTGTCTTCAAACAATGAGTTAGCCCATGCTGGACCTCTGCCATCCTGATTTGTGCAGTATGGAGTTGCAGGTGCACTAGCTCCCCATATTGATGTACAGCCAGTTGCGTTTGCAATCACCATTCTGTCTCCAAATAGTTGAGTGACAAGTTTGATATATGGTGTTTCTCCACAGCCTGCGCAAGCTCCTGAGAACTGCATTAATGGCTGGTAGAATTGTGTATTCTTAAGAGTTGTTGGCTCAAACAGATGCTCTTTGCTCTTTACAGTTACTGCGTAATCCCAGTTCTTTGCCTGAACTTCGTATTCTTCCTCAAATGGAGTCATAATAAGAGCTTTTTCTTTTGCAGGACATATGTCAGCACAGTTTCCGCATCCAGTACAATCCAATGCAGATACCTGAATTCTATATTCTAAGCCGTCAAAGCCCTTTCCGATTGGTTTAAGTGTTTCGAAAGTTTCAGGTGCAACTTCTTTCTCGTTTTCATCAACGAGGAATGGTCTTATGGCCGCATGTGGGCAAACATATGAACATTGGTTACACTGAATACAGTTTTCCTTAATCCAATGAGGAACATCTACTGCAATTGCTCTCTTTTCGTATGCTGAAGTCCCATGTGGGAAAGTACCGTCTTCTCTTCCTGTGAAAGTGCTTACTGGGAAGTCATCGCCTTCCTGTCTATTCATAGGCTCAACTACGTTTTTAATAAATTCAGGAACTTCTTTCTCTTCAACTTTTTCGTCTACAGCATCCTTCCAAGAAGCTGGCACATCGATCTTAACAAGAGCCCCGATACCTCTTTCAATGGCTTCGTAGTTCATGTGAACGACTTTTTCTCCCTTTAGACCGTAGTCTTCCAGAACTGATTTCTTTAAGTGTTCAACTGCATCTTCTATTGGAAGTACTTCTGACAGTTTGAAGAATGCAGATTGCATAATCATGTTTATTCTTCCACCTAGTCCAATATCGACTGCAATCTTAGTTGCATTTATAGTATAGAAATTAATATCATTTTCAGCAATGTATCTCTTCATTGCTGCTGGGAGGTTTCCTTCCAATTCGCTTTCATCCCATAGGCAGTTCAATAAGAATGAGCCACCTTTTTTCAGTCCTTTAAGTAAGTCATAGCTATGAACATATGACTGCTTTGAACATGAAATGAAGTCAGCTTTTGAAATGAGGTAGCTTGATTTAATTGGGTTATCTCCAAATCTCAGGTGAGAAATTGTAACTCCACCGGATTTTTTAGAGTCGTATGCAAAGTAACCTTGTGCATACATGTCAGTATCGTCTCCGATAATCTTTATTGCACTCTTATTAGCACCGACAGTTCCGTCAGAACCGAATCCCCAGAATTTGCACTGAATTGTTCCTTCAGGCTCTGTATGGATTGTTTCATCAATAGTCAGTGAAAGATTAGTGACATCGTCAACTATACCAACTGTAAATAAGTCTCTTGGCTCATCTGCTGCAAGGTTTTTAAATACTGCAAGGATTTGTGAAGGAGTCGTATCTTTTGATCCCAGACCATACCTTCCACCAACTATTAGAGGCTGATTCTCTTCTCCATAATATAGACTCTTAACGTCTAGATACAATGGCTCCCCAATAGCCCCCTTCTCTTTTGTTCTATCAAGAACTGATATTCTCTTAACAGTTGAAGGCATTACATCGAAGAAATACTTTGCTGAGAAAGGTCTATACAAGTGAACTTTTAATAAACCAACCTTCTCACCCTTAGCCATCATATAGTCGATAACTTCTTCGGCAACGTCTGTTACAGAACCCATAGCAACTATTACATTTTCTGCTTCTGGATGTCCATAGTAACAGAATGGTTTGTATTCTCTTCCAGTTATCTTATTTATTTCCACCATATAATCGTTAACTATATCAGGAATTGCCAGATAGAATGGATTAGAAGCTTCAGCAGCTTGGAAATAAATATCTGGGTTTTGTGCAGTTCCCCTTGTAACAGGACTTGCTGGGTTAAGTGCTCTTTTCCTAAATTCCTTTAGAGCATCCCAGTCCAGTAGTTTCTCGAGGTCCTCATATTCCATAACTTCAACTTTTTGTATTTCATGACTTGTTCTAAAACCATCAAAGAAATGTACAAAAGGTACTCTTCCTTTTATTGCACTTAGGTGTGCAACTCCTGCCAGGTCCATAGCCTCTTGAACAGATCCTGATGCTAAGAATGCAAATCCTGTCTGTCTTGCAGCCATTACGTCCTGGTGATCTCCAAAAATACTCAGCGCATGTGAAGCAATAGCTCTTGCTGATACGTGGAATACTGCAGGAAGCAGTTCTCCAGCCATTTTGTACATATTTGGAATCATCAGAAGTAGACCCTGTGAAGCTGTATATGTAGTAGTCAGGGCCCCTGCTTGCAGAGAACCATGAACAGCTCCTGATGCCCCTGCTTCTGATTGCATCTCTGTAACCAGTACTTTTTGTCCAAAGATATTCGTCTTGCCGTGTGCAGACCATTCGTCTACTGACTCAGCCATGTTTGATGATGGTGTGATTGGATAAATAGCTGCCACATCTGTAAATGCATAGGATATGTACGCTGCAGCAGTATTACCATCCATGGTCTTCATTACTTTACCCATGTATAGTACCTCCTTGAATAATATATTGATAATTATAAGAGGATCTCTCCTCCATGTTTGTTAAAAAAACTGCTATCGTATTTAAGTATATTAAACTATGTTTTGTATGTCAACTTAATATTGCTTCATAACTGGATGTCGTCCATCAGTTTTCTGACTTCTTCAAGTGCGAAGCTTTTCTCTCTTCAATAGATTTTTTAAGCCGCTCGTTGAGTTCGTCTGCAGCATTGTATCCAAGCCTCTTCTGTCGATTATTTTTTGCGGCAACTTCCACAATTAAAGCTATGCTTCTACCTGGTTTTACTGGTATTGTGACTTTGGGAAGACTTATTCCAAGTATGTCAATATGCTCCTCTTCCAAGCCAATTCTGTCATATTCAGTATGTGGATCCCACTCTTCAAGCTCAACCACCATGTCCAAATAGTCGTGTTGTTTTACTGCACTTACACCGTATAATCTCTCTATATCAAGTATGCCTATCCCTCTAATTTCAATAAAATGCCTGGTTATCTCGGGGCAGGAGCCCCTAAGAGTATCTTCTATTCTCTTAACTTCTACTACGTCGTCAGAGATGAGCCTGCTTCCTCTTGTAACAAGATCTAATGCAGTTTCGGACTTTCCTATTCCAGATTTCCCTGTTATAAGTACCCCAACTCCAAAGACTTCCATCAATACACCGTGAATGCTGGTTGTAGGCGCTAAACATATGCCTAGATAAGATACGAGCTCATTGATAACTTTAGAGGTGCTTTTATTACTTGCAACTAAAGATTTTTCGTGTTTTCTTGAAAGCTCCTCTAACTCAGGGAATATTGGATTGCCTGAAGTTACTATTACCACAGGTACAGGCCATTTTAAGAATTCTTCCAGCACTTTATATCTAGCAGATTCATCCATTTTCTTAAGGTAATGCCATTCGGCACTTCCAATTATCTGAACTCTTTCAGGAACAAATTTCTCGTAAAACCCTGCCATCTGCAGTCCAGGTCTACTGATATCGTTTGCACTTATTAATACATCATCAGCATTCTTTGCAATGAAGATTTTATCAAAACCCATTCCTTCAATTAAGACATCTAATGTGACATACTTCTTTTCTTCTTTCATTACATCACTTCCGGAGGTCTATGAGGTATTATAGCAGCGGCAATAAAATACATAACAATTCCACCTATAAAAGCTGTTGGAAGCAACAGAAATACCCAGCCTAATCTTATTAAGGTTGAATCAATTCCAAAGTACTCTCCTATTCCACCGCATACTCCTGCAATTTTCTTGTCGGTGTCAGAAAGATAAAGTTTTTTCTCCATATTCATTCCTCCTTTTTGTTGTGAAAGTGATTGTATAGATTTTCTGCTGATTTTTTATTCATTCCTGAAACTTTTTCAAGTTCATTCAATTCTGCATTTTTAATTGCAGATATGCTTCCAAAATGTCTAAGCAACTCTACTTTTCTTTTAGGACCAATTCCAGAAATGCCATCTAATTCCGAACGAAACATATCCTTAGACCTGAGGCTCCTGTGATAGCTGATTGCAAACCTGTGTGCTTCTTCCTGAATTCTGTAAATAAGTTTAAACGCTAGTCCATCTTTATCTGGATTAATCTCATTATTCTTATAGACCAGGCCTCTTGTCTTATGGTACTGGTCTTTTACCATGCCACATACTGGGATTCCAACACCCAACTCATCTAAAAGAGCCTGCACTCTGTTTACCTGCCCCTTCCCACCATCTATCATAATAAGATCTGGAAGGAGAGTAAAACTGTTTTCAACTTCAGGATCAGCATCTTCTGCCCCATTAGACAGCCCCCTCAGGAATCTTCTCCTTAGAATCTCCTCCATACTTTTGTAATCATCTGGAGTGGATACCGATTTAATCCTGAATCTTCTGTAGTCTGACTTTTTGGTTTCTCCCTTTTCAAAGACAACCATTGAACCAACGGAACCAATGCCACTTATATTGGAGATATCGTAAGCCTCTATCCTTTCAGGTCGATCCTCAAGTTCCAGGTAGCTCTGTAATTCTTCCAATGCCCTAACATTTTCTCTATGTCTTCGTAAAAATTTATCGCCGTACTTGTTCAGCATTTCGATTGCGTTTTCCTTTGCCATCCTGATTAGCTGCGCTTTATCTCCTTTAACAGGGACTGACAGAGTGACCTTTGACCCTCTGATATCTGATAACCAACTTTGTATTGGTAAATGGTCGGAAACTTCCTCTTCTATAAGTATTTCTTTAGGGATGTATGCAACACCAATATAAAACTGCTTTAGGAACGCTTCCATTATTTCTCCTCTATCGTCGTTAAAATTGTCCTCCATAATATAGTGTTCTCTTCCGACGATTTTGCCATCTCTTATAAAGTAAACTTGAACTACAACCTCTTCAACACCTCTTGCCATCGCAATTACATCCTGATCTGTATGAGAAGCAGAATCCATTCTCTGCTCTTCCAAAAGAGTCCTTAGAGCCTTTACCTGGTCACGAAAACTTGCAGCTGCTTCAAAGTTCATCTCTTTTGCAGCTTTGTTCATTTTATCTTCCAATAACTTTATTAGCTTATCGTCTTTCAAAGACAGAAAGTCTAATATCTGATCAATCATCCCATTGTATAAATTCTCATCGACGTCGCCTCTGCATGGCCCTAAACATCTGCCTATATGATAATTTAAGCATGGCTTAAAAACCTGACCTCTCTTATTGAGATTCAGGTTGCAGTCGCGGATTGGAAAAATCCTATGAAAAATCTCTATAGCCTCATTTACAGCAGTTGCACTAGGAAAGGGCCCAAAGTACTTTGCACCATCCTTTTCAAGGATTCTCGTCTTTAAAACCCTTGGATATCTTTCCTGTACAGTAACTTTTATATATGGGTACTGCTTGTCGTCTCTTAATATTATGTTGTATTTTGGCTTGTTTTTCTTGATTAGGTTCGACTCCAGAACTAAGGCTTCTACTTCATTTTTGACGATAATATACTCAAAGTCCTGTATGTTTTTTACCATACTGGCAACTTTAGGCGAATGTTTTGCTGAAGCCTGAAAATACTGTCTCACTCTCTTTTTTAATGAAATTGCCTTTCCAACATATATAATCTCCCCGCCACTGTCCTTCATTAAATAGACTCCAGGAAGATCAGGGAGTTGCTTTAACTGTTCATTTAAATCCATTAATATCACCTGAATATATTATACCATATGAGCAGGCAAGCAACATCATTACAATTGAAAAGAGAGAGCTTTCGCTCTCTCTAAATCTTTCTAGTCTTATCTTTAAGCCATGCGTTCTGATTGTCTGTTAAAAATGGACTAAGTTTTAAATATACCTGCATATTGTAGTTATTTACCCAGTCTTTTTCTATTTCAGAAAGCATATTTGGATTTATGCATTCTGGATCTATATAGCACCAGGACAGTATATCAAATTTATAAAACTGTCCAACATAAGTTTCAACGTCTTCTGCAACAACAGCCACATTCTCAATACGTATACCGTGCATCCTACCCTTATAAATTCCAGGTTCTATTGTTACTATCATTCCTGGTTCCAAAGCAACATTGTTTGGAGCAGTCGAAATCCTGTGAGGCCCCTCATGAACATTTAGATAATAACCTACTCCGTGCCCAGTTCCCGATTTATAGTCTTCTCCCTCCTGCCATAGGGGATACCTTGCAAGAACATCGAGTGCATGTCCTGAAGTTCCTTGTAAAAACTTAGCAGATATTAGGTTAATATGTCCTTTCAAAACTAGTGTAAAATCTCTCTTTTCTTCGTCTGTAAGCTCGCCCAGCGCAACAGTCCTAGTGATATCAGTTGTTCCTTCAAAATATTGTCCACCTGAATCAAGTAAGAACAGTCCCTTAGGTTTTAATATAGCGTGATTATCCTTGGTAGCAGAGTAATGCATCATCGCCGCATTCTCTCCATAAGCAGCTATGGTGTCAAAACTGGGCTCCTGGAAACCCTCTATTTGTTCTCTGTATCCCAACAGTTTCAAAGCTGCATCGTACTCAGTAATTTCTGCAGATGAGATATTATTGTCCAGCCAGTAAAAGAATTTAGTGAGTGCTACACAATCTTTTGTGTATGCAAGTCGTTGGTTCTCAATTTCTACTTCATTCTTAATTGCTTTTGGAAGTGATGTTAGATTTTGTACGTCAATAATCTCGCATTCTTCAGGAATCGCACTGTAAAGTTTGCGGTTTACTCTTCCCTTTTCAAGAACTATCACCTTGTCGTCTGTAATACTTGAAACAAAATCGAAGATTTCTTCATACTCCATAGTATTTACGCCCTCAAGCTTCAAATATTCTTTTGTAGTTTCATCTACTTTTTCTGAATCTACAAATAAAATTGCTTGATCTCTGGTCACTACTGCATAAGAAATCACAACGGGATTATTCTTTATGTCGCTGCCTCTAATGTTGAAAAGCCAAGCAATGTCATCTAGACTCCCAAGCAAAAATATATCCGCACCTTCTGAAACCATGTCTTCTCTAATTTTCTCAATTTTCTTCTCTGTAGATTCACCTGAGTATCTGATATCAAGCTTAATAACCTTTCCTTTAGGTAGACCTGGTCTTTCGACCCATACCAAACCTACAAGATCCTCACCATCGTATATCAGAGGCTCCAGCGATTCAAGTTTATCCAGTATTTCTTCAACAAATCCTTCAGAGACAATTTCTCCATTTACTCCTATTACGGATTTTTCTTTCAAATTCTCCTTAAGCCATTCCTGATAGCTTGGAAATCCTGGAGTATGCATTTTATAAAGTTCAAAACCTGATCCTTTTAGCTGATTTTCCGCCTGAATAAAATACCTTCCATCAGTCCAGAGAATAGCTTTTTCCATCGTTACAACTGCCATTCCGGCAGAGCCAGTAAATCCAGTCAGAAAATCTCTTCCCTTATAGTGTGGTGCTACATATTCTGACTGGTGCGGGTCTGATGTAGGTTCAATGTATACATCAATCCCCCGTTCTTTCATTAAATCTCTTAATTCTTTTAAATTCTGATTTGACATTTTCTTAATGCCTCCCCCTTAGGCAGGGTCAATTCCCTTTGCCCGTATATAATTCTACTTTTTTTCGAGGAACATCAGATATTCCAGGTTTATCTTAGACCAGTATTTTTCTGAGAAAATCCTGCGTTCTTGGATTCTTGGGATTATTGAACAATTCTACTGGTGTCCCCTGTTCTAACATTACCCCTTCATCCATGAAAATAACCCTGTCTCCAACTTCTTTTGCAAATCCCATCTCGTGTGTAACGACGACCATAGTCATACCTTCTCTGGCAAGTTCCTTCATAACCTCAAGAACTTCACCTACCATTTCTGGGTCAAGTGCTGAGGTTGGCTCGTCAAAAAGCATAACTTCAGGATCCATTGCCAGGGCTCTAATTATCGCTATCCTTTGTTTTTGACCGCCTGAAAGCTGGTTTGGATAGGCGTATGCTTTATCTACCAGCCCAATCCGCGTCAAAAGCTGTATTGCTTTTTTCTCAGCTTCTTCTTTATTTATTCCCTTTACCTGGATAGGCGCAAGAGTGATATTTTCCATAACTGTCTTATGAGGAAAAAGATTAAACTGTTGAAATACCATACCCATTTTTTCTCGTTCTTTATTTATATCTGTATCAGGAGACACTATAGATATCCCATCAAGCATTATGTCTCCACTTGTTGGCTCTTCAAGCAAATTCAGGCATCGTAAAAAAGTGCTCTTCCCTGATCCGCTTGGTCCAATAATAACTACGACTTCGCCGTCGTTTATTGTTTCGGTTATATCCTTAAGGACGTGTAGTTCTCCAAATTTTTTATTCAAATCAATTACCTGTATCACCAGCACGCAGCCTCCTCTCAAATACCCCTAAAAGTTTAGACAGCGAGAAAGTTACTACAAAGTAAATTATGGCTGCATAAACTAGCGGAACAAACGGCTTATAAGTTATACCTCTCAGTGTATCAGCATTGTACATAATATCGTGAATGCCCACTACGGAAATAATCGCTGATTCTTTAATTAGTACAATGAACTCATTTCCAAGGGCAGGCAAAATGTTCTTAAAAGCCTGTGGTATTATAATGTGCTTCATCGCTGTTCCATAGGTCATACCCAGTGATCTGGCGGCTTCCATCTGTCCTTTATCTATGGACTGAATACCCGCTCTTATTATTTCTGCAACATAGGCCGCACTATTAAGGAAAACAGCTATGGTTCCATAAGTCATTCTGCTTAACTCAAATGGAATGATCATAGGAAATCCGTAGTAAACAATATAGAGTTGAACAAGTAGAGGAGTTCCCCTGACCAATTCAATATATGCGGTTGCAACAGCTTTTAGTATTTTGTTTTTAGAGAGCCGCATCAGGCTCAGCACGACTCCTATCATGGTGCCGAATATTACGCCAAAAAAGCTTACACTCAGAGTGACCATGGTGCCTCTTACAAAATATCTATAGTATTTAAATATGAAAGCCAAGTCAAGTATTTTCAATTTAAGTCTCCCTTCTGGGCATAAAAAGGCAAAAGAGAAAATCTCTTTTGCCGGGGAATAATCTATTCTTCTTCAGCCAATTCTGTCGCATCGGCTATAAATTTATCAATTTTGCCTTCATCCATCAGTTTCTGAAGGATCTCGTCAATCTTTGCTACGAAATCTTCATTGCCTTTATTAACTGCTACAGCTACGCCGTCTTCTTGTCCGAGAATTTCTTCAGCCAGAAATAGATCGTCGTTCTGTTTAACATAGGCTTTTGCTACGGGTTCTGCAAGAATAACGCCATTGATTTTATTGTTCTTCAACTCCAGTACCAGGTCTGTAATCTTGCTCAGTCCAATGTATTCTGAAGATGTGAATTTATCAAGTGCTATTCCTTCTTGTATAGTAGATTTTTGAGCGCCTATTTTAAGGCCTTCAAAGTCATCGGGTGTTTTCAGAGTATCAGCATCAACCTTTTTTACTACAAATCTCTGCTGAGCAGTGTAATACGGAATCGAAAAGTTAACAGATTCCTTTCTCTCTTCTGTCGCTACCATACCCGCTACTATAATGTCTATATCATTAGTAACAAGCGCTGGCAATAATCCTTCAAACTTCATGTCTACAATCTCAAGTTCTACACCGAGTTCCTGGGCAATAGCTTTTGCTATCTCGATATCAAATCCAACGATTTGATCTTTTCCATCGACTTCAATGTGAAACTCATAAGGTGGATAATCAGCTGCGGTTCCAAGAACCAATTTTCCTGATGACTGAATCTTTTCGATTTTAGTCTCAGCTACCTTCGTTCCACCATTACCTGCAGTGTTACTACTACATCCTGCAAGTGCTACCACCATAACTACCACTGCCATTACTAATGCTATTTTCTTTTTCATTTTTATTCCTCCTATTATATTTAACTTTTCTGGTTATAATAGTGAGGAACTCCTTAGACCTGTGGAAGTCTTGTCCATTTCAGCTGAACCAAACTTCCGTTGGCTCTTGAGTAGAATTTTCTCTATCAAGATTAAGACCTCCTTTATAAAATTTTATATGTGTTACATTATATGCTGATAGTGTTTTAAATGCAACACTTATTTTAAATTTATTTTAGGCTTGCTTTCTTTCCAATATTCCTTTCAAGAATTTCCCAGTATGAGAATATTCTACCTTTGCTACTTCTTCTGGAGTTCCCGAGGTGAGGATTTCTCCACCACGATCGCCACCCTCGGGTCCGAGGTCGATAATATAATCAGCAGTCTTTATTACATCCAGGTTATGTTCGATAACAATTACCGTATTATCTCCTTCAACCAACTGGTTCAGCACGTTGATAAGTTTATGAATATCAGCAGTATGAAGACCAGTAGTCGGTTCATCCAGAATATACACAGTTCTGCCTGTTGCCTTTTTCGATAACTCAGTTGCAAGCTTCACTCTTTGTGCCTCTCCACCTGATAGTTCAGTTGAAGGCTGCCCTATTTTTATATAGCCAAGTCCAACGTCAAAAAGCGTTTGAAGTTTCTTTTTTAGTCTCGGCAGATTTTGGAAGAACTCTAATCCTTCCTCTACTGTCATATCAAGAACGTCAGAGATAGTCTTACCTTTATATTTAACTTGTAGGGTTTCTCTGTTGTATCTCTTTCCCTTACAGACTTCGCAAGGTACGTAGACATCTGGTAAAAAGTGCATCTCTACCTTAAGGATTCCATCTCCCTTACACGCTTCGCATCTTCCTCCCTTGACATTAAAGCTAAATCGGCCTTTTTTGTATCCTCGCATTTTAGCTTCATTAGTCATGGCAAACACATCGCGAATCAAATCAAACAATCCTGTATATGTTGCAGGGTTTGACCTTGGCGTCCTCCCGATAGGGTTCTGGTCAATCTCAATTACTTTATCCAAAAATTCAAGTCCGAGTATTTCATCATGTGCACCTGATCTTACTCTTGCTCCATTTAATTTATGAGCAAGTGACTTATATAAAACCTGGTTTATCAAAGAACTTTTGCCTGAACCTGAAACCCCCGTAATACAAGTCATCACGCCAAGAGGTATTCTTACGTCAATATTCTTAAGATTATTCTCTCTTGCACCTTTTATTTCAAGCCACTTGCCGTTGAGCATCTTTCTATACTCAGGCACGGGAATTTTTAATTTTCCAGACAAATAACTCCCTGTTATAGATTCTTTATTCTTCTTGATATCTTCGATAGTTCCCTGGGCTACAATATATCCTCCATGGATTCCAGCACCTGGACCTATGTCGACTATCTGGTCAGCCGCGTACATGGTATCCTCATCGTGTTCTACTACAATTAGAGTGTTGCCAATATCTGTTAGGTTTCTCAACGTCTTTAACAGCATGGCATTGTCTTTTTGATGAAGTCCTATACTGGGCTCATCCAGCACGTATACAACACCCACAAGACTGGAACCAATTTGAGTAGCAAGTCTAATTCTCTGGCTCTCTCCGCCTGATAATGTCCCTGCAGACCTTGATAATGTTAGGTAATCCAATCCTACATCAACCAAGAATTGTATTCTCTCTTTTATCTCCTTTAAGACCTGCTCTGCAATGTGCTGTTGTATCTCAGAAAGTTCTAAATTTCGGAAAAATTCCAAAGCCTTACTGACTGGCATGTCAGTAACTTCTGTAATATTCAGGCCATTAATTCTAATCGCCAACACTTCCTCACGAAGTCTTTTACCTCCACAGGATGGACATGGATTTTCAGCCATATACTCTTCAATTTTATTTCTCATATAGTCTGAGTGAGTTTCTACATATCTTCTTTGCAGGTTATTTATAACGCCCTCAAAAGTACCTGAATACTCTCTCCTGCCCTCTTCATCAAAATGGCTTAGAAATGTAAACTTTATAGGCCTTTTAGTGCCATATAATAATTCATCGATAAATACCTTAGGTGCATCTGATAATGGACTGTCCAAGCTAAATCCGTTGTCATCTGCCAGTGTTTTAAATATTTGATAGTAATAAGTGTCTTCCGCAGAGTTCCTGAATGGAGCGATTCCACCCTGATTTATACTGAGATTCAAATTTGGAAGAACCAGATCTCTGTCAATCTCTTTGTGAAATCCAAGGCCATTACACGTTGGACACATGCCAAAAGGACTGTTAAATGAAAACATCCTTGGCGAAATTTCTTCAATTGTCACGCCACAGTCTGGACATGCAAGTTTTTGGCTAAACGTAATTCTATCTGAGTCAACCACGTCGATAATTACGAGTCCGTCCCCAAGAGCTAGTGCAGTTTCAAGAGAGTCAGTAAGCCTGCCTTCTATTCCTTCTCGAATGATCAATCTATCTACAACTACTTCGATATTGTGCTTTTTATTTTTATCGAGTTTAATGTCTGTGTCTAACTCAACCATTTCGCCGTCTATGAAAGCTCTCATAAAGCCATCTTTTCGCACCTGTTCGATCAGTTTGGCATGCTCTCCTTTTTTACCTCTGACAACTGGAGCGAGAATCTGAATCCTTGTTCTCTCTGGCAAAGCCATAGTTCTGTCTGTCATCTGATCTACTGTCTGACTACTGATTTCCTTTCCACACTTGTGACAGTATGGAATACCGACCCTCGCAAAGAGCAGCCTAAGAAAATCATAAATTTCCGTAACAGTACCCACTGTAGACCTGGGGTTTTTAGAAGTCGTTTTCTGATCTATTGAAATAGAAGGAGACAACCCTTCGATATACTCTACATCTGGTTTGTCCATCTGCCCTAAAAATTGTCTTGCATAACTGGATAATGATTCAACATAACGTCTCTGCCCTTCAGCGTATATCGTATCAAAGGCCAGTGACGACTTGCCTGAGCCACTTAGCCCTGTAAAAACAATGAATTTTTCGCGTGGGAGCTCAAGGTCCACATTTTTTAAATTATGCACCTTAGCGCCTCTAATAATTATTTTATCTTTTGCCATTATTGCACCTCAATGTATTAAGCTTTTTTTCAGGCTTATAATCTTATCTCTAATTCCCGCAGCTTTTTCAAATTCAAGAGCCTCAGCAGCTTTTAGCATCGCTGCTTCCAACCCTGTTATTATACCATCTATCTCTTCAGCTGTTAAGTTCTCATCATATGACGGCTGGTCTTCTGCCACCAGAGTCGCCTCTATAATCTTGCGGACTCCTTTGACAATAGACTTTGGAGTAATATTGTGCTCTTTATTGTATTCATCCTGAATTATCCTTCTCCTATTGGTTTCAGAAATTGCCCTGTCCATAGAACCAGTTATAGAATCACCGTACATTATTACTTTGCCTCGCACATTCCTCGCAGCACGTCCAATTGTCTGAATTAGAGAAGTTTCACTTCTTAAGAATCCTTCTTTGTCAGCATCAAGAATCGCAATTAATGATACTTCAGGTAAATCCAAACCCTCTCTAAGAAGGTTGATTCCCACCAGGACATCATACTTTCCAAGTCTTAAATCTCGTATGATTTCCATTCTCTCAATAGTATCTATATCAGAGTGCAGGTACGTTACTTTAATCCCAATTTCTTTGAAATAGTCCGTAAGGTCTTCTGCCATCCTCTTTGTGAGAGTAGTCACGAGAACCCTTTCTTCTCTTTCTACAACTCCTCTGATTTCTGAAATCAAATCGTCAATCTGATGGGCCGTTGGCCTGACCTCAACAACTGGATCTAACAACCCAGTTGGCCTGATTATCTGCTCTACATTCTTTTGTGCATGCTGCAGTTCGTAAGGTCCTGGTGTTGCAGATACGTAAAGAATTTGGTTCACAAGTCCTTCAAACTCAGTAAACTTAAGGGGTCTGTTATCCAGCGCTGAAGGCAGTCTAAACCCGTATTCTACAAGAGTCGTCTTTCTTGATTTATCCCCTTCGTACATTCCTCTAATCTGAGGAATAGATACGTGGGATTCGTCTATTATAATTAGAAAGTCCTTGGGAAAATAATCGATCAAAGTATAAGGTCTGCTGCCTGCAGGCCTATTGCTGAGATGCCTCGAATAGTTTTCAATACCTGAACAAAATCCCATTTCTCTGAGCATTTCCAGGTCGTATCTGGTTCGTTGCTCAAGCCTTTGTGCCTCCACCAGTTTGTCCTTATCCCTTAATTCTTTAAGTCTTTCTTCTAGCTCCTGTTCTATAGATAAGATAGCACCTTTAACTTTCTCCTCTGTCGTCGCATAGTGAGAGGCAGGGAAAATTGATACATGTGTCCTATAACCTAGAACCTCTCCTGTAATATGGTTGAGCTCTGAAATTCTTTCAATTTCATCGCCAAAAAACTCAACTCTTATGGTGTTTTCACCTGATGATGCAGGAAATATTTCAAGAGTATCCCCTCTCACTCTGAAAGTTCCACGAACAAAGTTAATATCGTTTCTCATATACTGTATGTCTATGAGCTTTCTCATTATTTCATCTCTGTCCTTTAACATTCCAGGGCGCAAAGAGACCACGAGATTTTCGTAATCTATTGGGTCTCCAAGTCCATATATACAGGAAACAGACGCAACAATTATGACATCTCTCCTCTCAAAGAGTGCCATAGTTGCGGAGTGACGCAGCTTGTCTATTTCATCGTTTATAGAAGAATCTTTTTCAATATAGGTATCTGTCTGTGGGACATATGCCTCAGGCTGATAATAGTCGTAATAGCTTACGAAGTATTCTACAGCGCTGTTAGGAAAATACTCTCTAAATTCACTTGCAAGCTGATAGGCCAGCGTCTTATTATGAGCTATTACAAGAGTAGGCCTTTGCACTTTTTCAATAATATTTGCCATTGTAAAAGTTTTGCCTGACCCTGTAACTCCCATAAGCACTTGGTGTTTCAACCCATCGTTCAGCCCTTCAACCAATGACTCAACAGCCTCTGGCTGATCTCCTGTCGGTTTATAGTCGGCTTCTATTTTAAATTCATTCATAATATCACCCATTTCTTGAACACTTGTTCTGTAAATATACTATACCAATCATACCCAAAAATCTACATAAATTATAAACTTGTAGAAAACAGTTGTATAAGGTAAAATATCTTAAGGAGGAGATCACAGCAATGAAGCGCTTATTAATAGTATTTTCAATGTTCTTACTGATCATCTTCGTTACAGGCTGCTCCAGAATTCCATCGAAATCTGAAAGCGAAAATTCCGACAGCGTAACTTATCCTTCTGGACTTAAATACGTAGTTGAACAGGTTGCATTGTCCAAAGGATATCAAAATACTGAACCAAAGGTCGAACTCATACAAAAAAATAACGAAGTTCGCTTATTGGTGAGCCCTGGACTTTTAAAGAGCGCAGGAGTAGAAGTAGAAGACATCTCTTTGGACGGTGGCAAAGTTTCGATAACTCTCGTTAATATGGAGAATCCAAACTCAGAGTTGGTTTTGCCTCAAATATCCATTCTACTGACTGAGGTCAAACCAACAGATACTACTGATTATACATATTCAATAGTCAATAAAAATTATAAGCCCATAAAAGTTAACTATGGAATAGTCGATGTCATTAACAAACTTAAGGCTGATTTAAAAATAAGTGCTGTTACGAGCCCAGAAGTGAAACTTATTGAGAACAATGGCAAACTTTTATGGGATATTTTTTTCGACAATATCTTTGACCGAGATAGCAAAGAAGTTCCAGTAATTGATTTAAAAGCAGTTGTAGATGTTACAACTGGAGATTTGGTTATGTCGAAGAAAAGCCTGATATCCTCTCTTGTAGATGAAGGCCAAATTTTATCTTTCAATCAAAATCATGGATTTCTGTATAAAAACAGTCTACCATCCGTTAAGGGTAATTTCGAGTCAAGTCTATGGAAATACAATTTAGAAAATAGGCTTAAGACTTTCCTATATGGCTCAATACACGAGATTTCATACGCTGTTTTCAGCAATGACGGGGAATATGTCAGTTTTATTGAAGATAGTGACTCTCACCGCAGTCTGTACATACTTAATCTTTCAGACTTAAAGCTGATTAAAGTTGCTCTGCCTGCTGATTTTCAGCCGGTAAAAGCACTTTGGACCGACGATACACATCTTAACATCCTTGGAACCCCTGAAGCAGGTAAGACCAAAATCATTAGCTATAATATGGACGATAATACTTATATTATAAAGAACAATTTTGATATGGAAATTGTGAATTTCGATGTTGATGGCAACAATTTAATTATTGCACAAAAGATTGGAGAAGATATTAATAGGAAGCTTATACTCTTCAATGACAATGAATTTTTCAAATCAATTGGACTTGGCTGGGGATTGAATATAACTAATGATGGCAGAGTTGCATATCTTGAACACGATGTCGATAAGGACGAAAATACACTTGTGGTTTACGATATCTCAACTGGAACAGATATTCAAAGAATAAGCAAGAATTACACATCTATTCAGACTCTGAGCGATAGCAGTCTCCTTCTTACTGAGAAAAACAACAGTGCAAGCGAATATATAATCTCAGTGCTTAATTTTGAAACTGGAGAAGAGACTTACATAGGTAAATCTGCAAGTGACGACGTTTTTCTCGACGAAACCAGTCAGCTGCTATTTACAGACCTCGTAATACCTTATCAATCTGCAATGTCAGAGATAATCTATTCACTAAATATTGAAAATCTAAGATAAACTAAAGGCACCCTCGTGGGTGCCTTAAATTTATTTTCTAAGTTCTTCTACAGCAGTCTGTAACTGATTATCTTCATCAAAGTAGTCAGGACCGATACCCTCAGCATCTTCATTAAGCTCCACAACTACATCTGGTTCTATCCCTATCCCATGAATATTCTTGTCAGAAGGAGTAAAATATTCTGAAACAGTGACCTTAATTCCCGACCCATCAGATAATGGTTTTAGTCGCTGTACTACGCCTTTCCCAAAAGATGTAGTTCCAATAAGAAGTCCCCTGCTGTTGTCCTGTATCGCTCCAGCAAGTATTTCAGAAGCACTTGCACTTCCCCCATTTATCAAAATTGCTAAAGGAAGATCGACCATAGCCGCATTTGAATAAATGTAGTCCTTCCGTCCATATTTGTCTTCTGTATATACTATTGTTGCTTTACCGAGAAGCTCATCTGCAATATCAGTACTTACATTCATAAGCCCGCCAGGATTATTTCGAAGATCGATGATTAACCCCTTAATGTCACTTGATTGAAGTGCCTTTAAATGAGTTTTAAAATCATCATACGTAGGAACGTCAAATGAAGTTATTCTTATATATCCTATGTCATTATCCACAATTGCTGATTTAACCGAGATAAGTTTTATCAGCTCTCTTGTAAGAGTTACATCAAATGTTTCACTGGAGCCTTCTAATTTTCTAAATATGGTAATGGTGACATCAGTATTGGGAACTCCACGCATTTTGCTGACAGCTTCATCCATATTCTCAGCAAAATAATCTTCTCCATCTACGCTGATTATCTTATCTCCAGTTTTTATGCCTGCTCTTTCGCCTGGAGTGTCTTCAATGGGAGAAACTACAGTTATAAGATTGTCGTCTCCTGGGGTTACCATTATTCCTATTCCGCCATACTCACCTTCGGTTTCCAGGTTAAAATCTTCATATTCTTTTTTTGACATGTACACGGAGTAAGGATCGTTCAAAGCTGCAACCATACCTTTAATCTGACCCTCTCTAAGGGCGTCATCATCTATTTCTCTAAGATACATATCATCTAAAGCTCTTCTTACTGTAACCAGCTTCTCGTTATCCTGATAGAGCTTGCTGAGCACAGTGTATTCTCCTTTTGGAATCAACACTTTGCCACCAGCCTGAATGGTAATAACGTTACCTAATAAAAACGAGAATGCATTTGTTAACAGCAAAAGTGCTACAAATAGCAATATTATTCTCTTTTTATACATTTACTCACCCCAGTTTCCTAATCTTATTCTCAAATGAACTAACTAAAACAGGAGGAGAACTATCTCCTCCTGTGAAAATCAATAAAAACCAAATAATAGCAATTTTATATTGTTCCGTTAAGCCATGGTATCGGATCTACATAAGCTCCATCTTTTCTGACCTCAAAGTGACAATGCGGTCCAGTGGAGTTTCCAGTACTGCCAATCTTAGCAATAGTATCTCCTCGTTTTCTGTTTTGTATCATTGTTCATATCTATCCACCTCTAGTATTGTGATATAATCATTGTATACCATTTATCCCATTAGTAAAAGGTAAAAATCGCAATTACGTCA